>JBAPMW010000329.1:0-4949 GCA_049278815.1 Hyphomicrobiaceae bacterium | reverse complement strand
TGGACCACGGCACCCCGGCTCCCGATAGAGGCACGGTGCCGGCCACCGCCATCCTCATCTCCGAGGCGAGTGCCATGAGAGCATATCGCGGGGCGGATGTCATTATCCGTCTACGTTAATAATCAATACGGATTGACTATCTCCGCGCGCCGAGGCTCCGGAGCGGACCAATGGAGGTTGCTGCTGCGCATGTCCGAGACGCCGCCGCGCACCGCGCCATCCGCGCGATATCAGGGAGTGATATCGGGCAAGAAGCGATTCACTTACCGTTCCGCGTGGCCTAAGCCAGGAGGCAGCCCGGCGCCTGCGCTGGCTGCGCCGAGGGGGCGAGCCGCGCAGGCCTGTGGCGACCCAGACTTTGTCGTGACCACTCACGGCGGGGCGGTCCGTGTTTTGCCGCCGGCAGGGCCGCCCCTTGCAACCGGCTGGCGCACTTCCTCGCTACGTGCCGGCCTGCCGCGCCAAAATACCCGATTGGCAAGGCCTTCCATAACGATGGAACAATAGGGCCGTCGCAGCCCTCAAGGCCGGCGCGCGCCCGCGACGGGGTGCGGCGCGGCCTGCCCACAGCCGGAGACCTCATGCGCAACTTCCACTTCCCGGGGCGCTCGCTCGTTTATGGGCGGCGGGCGATGTGCGCCACGTCGCACCCTAGGGCGAGCCTGGCGGCCATCGAGGTCCTGAGGGAGGGCGGCAACGCCGTGGACGCCGCCATCGCCACCGCCGCGGTGCTGGCCGTGGTGGAGCCGCACATGACCGGCATCGGCGGCGACTGCTTCGCGCTCATCGCCAAGCCGGGGCTCGACAAGCCGATTGCCCTCAATGCCGCGGGACGCGCACCTGCGGGGAGCACCGCGGAGTGGCTCGCCAAGTCGGGGCTCACCCGCATCGAGCCCACCACCCCACATGCCGTGACGGTGCCGGGCGCCATCGACGGCTGGACGCGGCTGGCGGCCGATTACGGCACCATGCCGCTGTCGCGCCTGCTGGCGCCGGCCATCGAGCTGGCCGAGCACGGCGTCGCCGTCAGCCCGCGCGTGGCCGCCGACTGGGCGCTGCACGAGGCACGCATCTCGCACCACGCCGGGGCCAGGGCGCATCTCTTCAAGGACGGCCGGGTGCCGCGCGAGGGCGAGGTGATGCGCTTCCCCGCCCTGGCACGCACGCTGCGCATCGTCGCCAAGGAGGGCCGCGAGGGCTTCTACGCCGGCGAGGTGGCGGAGGACATCGTGGCCGAGCTCAACGCGCTTGGCGGCCTGCACACGCTTGAGGATTTCGCCGCCCAGCGCGCCAGCTACGTTGCGCCCATCTCCGTTGCCTACCGCGGCGTGGAGCTGTGGGAGCTGCCGCCAAGCAACCAGGGCATCGTGGCGCTGATGGTGCTCAAGATGCTGGAGCGCATCGGCCTGCCGGCAGACCCGGTGTCGGTGGAGCGCTACCACGTGCAGCTGGAGGCCGCCCGCCTCGCGTTCGCCATGCGCGACACCTTCGTCGCCGACCCGGACATGGCCCCAGATGGGGCCGACGTGCCGGTGACGCACCTCCTCTCCGACGCCGTCATCGACGATCTAGCGTTCCGTGTGGGCCGCAACCGCCGCCGCGACGACCTCGGCCCCCTGCCGGAGCCGCCGGGCTCCGACACGGTCTACTTCGCCATCGTCGACGAGGGCGGCATGGCGGTCTCGTTCATCAACTCGCTCTACGACGACTTCGGCTCCGGCATCGTTACGCGCAAGACCGGGGTGGTGCTGCACAGCCGCGGCAAGGGCTTCGTGTGCGCCCCGGGCCACCGCAACTGCATCGCCCCGCGCAAGCGGCCGATGCACACGCTGGTGCCGGCCATGGTGCTGAAGGATGGCAAGCCCCATATCGCCTTCGGGGTCATGGGCGCCCACTTCCAGCCCATGGGCCATGTCTATGTCATGACCAACATGTTCCATTACGGCATGGACCCGCAGACGGCGATCGACACCCCGCGCGTGTTCTTCGACGGCGACACGGTGCTGGCCGAGGAGGCGGTGCCGGGGCCGGTGGTGGCAGGGCTCAAGGCGCTGGGCCACCAGGTGGAGACCCGCCGCATGCCCTGGGGCGGTGCCCAGGCCGTCCTTATCGACGGCGAGAACGAGGTGCTGGTAGGCGCCTCCGATGCGCGCAAGGATGGGTGTGCGCTGGGGTATTGATCGGGGGCTTCGTGAGATCGTGAAGTGGTGAGATCGTGCGATCGATTTCACGACTTCACGATTTCACGACCTCACGCTTCCGGAGGCGCATATGGGCGACGTACGTACGGTGCGCGTGCGCATCTGTGGCCGCGTCCACGGCGTGGGCTACCGCGCCTGGACCGAGGAGACGGCGCTGGACCAGGCCGTCACGGGCTGGGTGCGCAACCGCCGCGATGGCACGGTCGAGGCGTTGTTCGCGGGTGCACCGGAGGACGTGGCCGAGATGCTGCGACGCTGCCGTCAGGGGCCGCGTGGGGCCGTGGTGACCGCGGTCGAGATCCTTGAGGAGGGCGAGGACGCGCCGGGCGGCTTCGAGGTGCGGGACACGGTGTGAGCCTGTGGGCCTCAGGGGCCTCAGCCCTGCGTCAAGGAGCGTGGCTGCCCCTCGCCGCGGGCGGCTTCCTCGAAGCCGTGCATGTAGAACGCCCACTGCAGGCCGACGATGGCGCCCTTGACGCGGGGCAGCAGCCACAGCGCCAGCCCCAGCGTGAGCGGCAGCCACAAGGCGGCGTGGAGCCAGAGCGGCGGGGCGAAGGCGCGCTCCACGGGCAGGATGGCGCCGACGACCGCGTGGCCGACGATCAGGATCGTAAAGTAGGCTGGCGCGTCGTCGGCGCGGTGGTGATGCAGCGCCTCGCCGCAGCCGGGGCACGCGTTCTGCACCTTGAGATAGCGCCCGAACAGGCGGCCCTTGCCGCACGCCGGGCAGCGGCCCCGCAACCCATCGAGGATCGCGCGCCACACGTCGCGCCGCCGATGTTCCTGGCCGAGCTCCACTGGCATGACCCATTCCCGTTGCCGCAGCTGCCGCGGTGACTGCCAAGGCATGCGCCCCAGTCTCAGTTCTCAGTATCAGTATATAGGCGCCGCCCCGGCACCACCGTCATCGGCGCGGTGGCGCGCGTTGAAATGCCTCACCCGGTGACGGCGCGGTCGGCTGGATGGCCGCCAAGCTCTTCTACTCTATCAGCGCGCGCAGGTCGCGCACCGTGCGGTCGGGGGGCAGGTCGGGGTACTCGTCGGGGGCGCCGGTGCGGTTCACCCAGACGCAGCGGAAGCCGCTGGCCTTGGCGCCGGCGATGTCCCAGCGGTTGGAGGACTGGAACGACACCTCGGCCGGCGTCCCGCCGAAGCGGCCGGTGATCAGCTGGTACACCTTGGGGCTCGGCTTGAAGGTGCCGGCGGAGACCACCGAGATCACGGCCTCGAACATGCCCTCCAGCCTGGCGCCGCGCACCGCGTCGGTCAGCATGTCGGCGTCACCGTTCGAGAGGATCACGAGCCGTTCGCCGCGCGCCTTCAGGGCCGTGAGCACATCGCTGACCTCGGGGTATGGGTCCATGATGCGGTAGGCCTCCAGCAGGCGCTTGCGCACGTCCGTGGAGATGCCGCCGCCCACCTGGGTGATGGCGTAGTCGAGGCTGCGCTGGGCCAGCATCCAGAACATCGCCTGCCTGCCGGCGAGACTGTACACCCACGTGTACTCCAGGTGCTTGGCGCGCCAGAGCTGCGACAGCTCCTTCCACTTCGGCCCGATCGAGTCCTTCTGACGCTCGGTGGCCGCATGGACGTCGAACAGCGTGCCGTAGGCGTCGAAAACATAAAGCGTCATACGCGGCTATCTCCCCTTCCCCCGGATCAGACGAATGATGCCCGAAAAATCCGTGGCGCCCTCGCCCCAGGCGTTGTGCAGACCGTAGAGCTGGGCGGCGGCGGCCCCAAGCGGCGTGGTGGCGCCGGCGGCCGAGGCTGCCTCCTGAGCGAGCTTCAGGTCCTTCAGCATCAGGGCCGAGGCGAACCCGGCCTTGTAGTTGTTGTTCGATGGCGCCGCCGGCACCGGCCCCGGCACCGGGCAGTAGCTGGTGATGGCCCAGCACTGCCCCGAGGAGGTCGAGGTCACATCGAACAGCGCCTGGTGCGAGAGGCCCAGCTTCTCGGCCAGCACGAACGCCTCGCAGACGCCGATCATGCTGACGGCGAGGATCATGTTGTTGCAGATCTTGGCGGTCTGTCCGGCCCCCGCCTCGCCGCAGTGGACGACGCGCTTGCCCATGGCCTCCAGGAGGGGCTTGGCCTTCTCGAAGGCCGCCGCGGCACCGCCGCACATGAAGGTGAGCGTCGCCGCCTCGGCTCCGCCCACCCCGCCCGACACCGGTGCGTCGACGGAGAGCATGTTGGCTTTGGCAGCGAGGCCGTGCGCGGCGCGCGCAGAGGCAACGTCGATGGTCGAGGAATCGACGAACAGCGTGCCGGGCGCCGCGGCCTCAAGCATGCCGCCGCCCCAGACCGCCAGCGTGTCCTTGCCCGCCGGCAGCATGGTGACCACGGCGTTGGCGTCCCTGGCGGCCTCGATCGCCGATGCAACCCTTGCGACGCCGTGCGCCTCGGCCTTGGCGAGATTGTCCGCCACCAGGTCGAAGCCCTGCACGGTGTGGCCCTTCGCGACAAGGTTGGCAGCCATGGGCACGCCCATGTTGCCGAGCCCGATGAAACCGATCCTGGCCATTGCGTCCTCCCGCCGGTCCGGGGTCAGACCCTGCGGGTCTGACCCCTTTGTGCGATCCTTGAATGCAGCATAGCTAGTCCGCTGACATGATGCATCCGTTGTGCGGCCAGCATAAGTGGAGCGATCCTTCAGGAGAGTTGCCCTGGCTTCACACCGCAGGCCCCGCAGAGCGTGAGCAATTCGCCGTGCGGATCGTAAAGGATCACGACCCCATCGCGTAC
>JBAPMW010000328.1:0-2317 GCA_049278815.1 Hyphomicrobiaceae bacterium | reverse complement strand
CTCCTGCTCCATCAACAGCCCCAGTCGGCCCCGCTCGCGCAGGCGGCTCGCCGCCGCCAGCGCCCCCTGCGCCGAGGCGACGAAACCGTCCCAGCGCCACAGGTCGCCCTCAAGGGAGACAAGCCGCTGCCCCGGCCGCAGCAGCGGCTGCAGACGCGGGCCGTCGGCCGCAGCCACCACGCCGACCTGCTTCAGGCGCCGCGCCAGCTCGGGCGGGGCTAAGACGTGGCTGCCCAACGGCTCGATCGCCTTGGGCAGGGGAGCGTCGGTCTCGCCGCCGGGGTTCAGCGTCCAGCGGGCCGGCGCCCCAGGTGCCCCAGGTGGCGCGACCGGCACATCGAGGTCATCGCCCAGCGCCGCCGCCAGCGCCAGCTCATAGCCCGAGGCGACCTTCACCTGGTCCAGCACCGGCGGCACGCCGCTCTCGTCGGCCGGTTTCAGGAGCTTGGCCAGCGTCTCCATCTCGGTCTTGATCTGCCCGGCCGCCAGACTCGCCTGGGCCGCGGCGTCGCTTGAAGCCTTGGCGCGGGCGGCGGCCGCCTGGACTCCTTCCTCGGCGGCGACTGTCCTGGCCTCGATGGCGGCGATGTCGGCTATCAGCTTCTGCCCGACCTCGGTCACAGCCTTGAGCTTGGCCGCATCGGGCGCCCGGCCGACGATCTCGCGTGTCTGCGTCTCGAGCGCGATCAGCTGCCGCTCCAGCTTGGCCGCGCGCTCCTGGCGCTCGCCGAGCTGCCCCTCCAGACTGTGGCGGCGGGCGCGGGCCTGGGCTACGGCGTTGGTGAGCTCGGTCAGGCGCGCCTCCGCGCCGCGCAGCGCATCCTCCGACGCATCGTAGGCGGCGAGCGCCTCCTGCTCGAACTCGGCGGCGAGCTTCTCGGTGCTGCGCAGCGACAGGGTCTCGGCGTCGAGCCGGGCCAGGGTCTCCTTGGCCTCCTCGATCAGCGCCTCCTCGCGCGCCCGGTCGCGCTCGACCTGGGCGACCCGCCCCTCCAGCTCGTGCAGGCGCTCGGCCGTACGCTGGGCCTCGCGCTCCAGGTTGTCATGCTCCACCTTGAAGCGCTGCATCACCGCCGCCTTGGCCGCCTCCCGCTCGCGCAAGGGCTGGATCCTGTCCGCCGCCTCGGTCTCGGCGATCACCGCCTGGGCTTCCGCCTGCGTCGCCCGCCCCAGCGTCTCCAGGGCGGCGGCCAGCTCCGCCTCGTCGGCATCGACCTGGCCCTGCGCCTCCAGCCAGCGCAGATACAACACCACGGCATCCAGCCTGCGGATATCGGCGGACAGCTCCTTGTAGCGTCGCGCCTGACGCGCCTGGCGCTTCAGGCTCTCGATCTGCGAATCGAGCTGCCCCAGCACGTCGTTGAGGCGCGCCAGGTTCGCCTCCGCCGCTCTCAGCCGCAGCTCCGCCTCGTGGCGGCGGCTGTGCAGCCCGGCGATGCCGGCGGCATCCTCCAGGATGCGACGGCGCTTGTCGGGCTTGGCGTTGACGATCTCGCCGATCTGGCCCTGGCGCACCAGCGCCGGGGAGCGCGCGCCGGTGGCGGCGTCCTCGAACAGGATGCGCACGTCGCGCGCGCGCACCTCCTTGCCGTTGATGCGGTAGGCCGAGCCCGCCTCGCGCTCGATGCGGCGCGTGACATCGAACGTTTCCTCGCCGTTGAACTCGGCCGGGGCCTTGCGGTCGGCGTTGTCGATGAAGATCGTGACCTCGGCCGTGGCGCGGGCGGGGCGGGTGCTGGTGCCGGAGAAGATCACGTCGTCCATGGCGGCCGCGCGCATGCTCGTGTGCGAGGTCTCGCCCATCACCCAGCGCAGCGCCTCCAGCAGGTTGGACTTGCCGCACCCGTTCGGCCCGACCACGCCGGTCAGACCCTTCTCGATCAGCAGCTCGGTCGGCTCCACGAAGGATTTGAAGCCGACGAGGCGGAGCCGGTTGATGTGCATCGGACGCGGGGCCCTCGGTACGACCTGCGGCTTGGGCAGCGAGCCTTGAGCGGCACAAGTCTCAGCGGCACAAGTCTCAACGAGACACGGTCGTGGCGCGCGCGGCCAAGGCCTTGCCGATCATCTCGCGCAGCTCGGCGATGCTGAGGAACGACTTCACCCGCTTGCCGTCGATGAAGAAGTTCGGCGTGCCGATGACGCCCAGCGTGCGCCCGCGCTCCTTGATCCCGTTGATTGCGGCGATCATGCCGCGATTCTCGCGGCAGTTGTCAAACTGTGCCCGCGTCATCCCCACCTGCGCGGCGACCTTGAAGATGGGATCGGGGCGCACCTCCTGGCTGACCCAGGTCGCCTGCTGGCGCATCAGCTTGTC
>JBAPMW010000327.1:0-2732 GCA_049278815.1 Hyphomicrobiaceae bacterium | reverse complement strand
CATCGCGCCCGACGCCAGGGCGGACGTGTAGCTCGCCAGGCCGGCGCCGTCGGGCTCGCGGCCGAGCAGAAGGCGATAGAGCCAGCGCACATAGTCCGTGTCGCTCATGGCCGAGACGCGGTGCTTGGCGCCGAGCTCCTCGCTCTGGAGCAGGTCCGCCAGCACACCGCCGACCGGCGTGTCGCGCTCCAGCGCCCTCCTCCGGTCCTCGAGGCCCTGCCCGTCGACCGGGCGCCCCAGCACGAGGCAATAGCCGTAGGACACCACCATGCCGGCGGGTGAGGAGAGCCGGTTGTAGGGGTTCAAGTGGCAGTCGGCCGGGCCTGCGGTCGCGGTAGGCCCGGCGATCATGCGCTTCACGGCGGCAAAGGCGGGCTTGGGCTCGCCCGGCGCCCAGCCGCCCTTGGCGTCCTTGACGAGGGGGACAAGCCCCATCGAGGCCTCCAGGCTCGGCGCCCAGTAGGTTTCGTCCATCAGCTCGTAGACGTGCGCGGCCTCCACATTGTAGGTGTGCTGCAGCTGCCGCAGCCTGGTCATGGCGCGGACGAGGCCGTCGGCCTGCGCCGCCGCACTGCGCTGCCCGCCGCCCGGATGGTTGAACTCGGTCACCCAGATCGGCCGCTTGAAGCTCGCCAGCGTCTTGAACGCCCACTCGGGATCGCTGCCGTACATGTGCCAGACCGAGATGTCCCACCGGATGCCGTCCTGCTTCATGCGCGCGAATGCACCAAGGTGGCCCCAACCCGCCGTCCCCATCGCCTTGCGGATGGCCGGGTCCACCGCGGTGGTGCCGTCGGAGAGGCCCTTGAGCACGGCGCTGACCTTGCGCCAGCGCGGCCCGTAGTATTCGAGCGGCCCCACACCGCCTGCCGGTCCCCAGGCGCAGTTGTACTGCACGCCGTCGTCCCGCATCTCGCAGGCCTTGATGATGGCGTAGGTCTCCAGCTCATTGCCGAGCTCCCACACGCGGATGTCGCCCTTGAAGCGGGCGACGAGGCTCGTCGCCAAGGCGTGCGCCTTTGCGTACAGCTCATCGGCACCGAGCTTGTCGAGGCCGAGAGCCGGCGTGATGACCGGCAGAATCTCTATGCCGCGCGCCTTGGCGAGCCGCACCAGCCGGGCGAGCCGGTCGGCCTGATCCAGTCTGGAGATATCGACCCGGTAGGAGGTCATCCCCAGCGCCTTGAGATAGTCGAGCTGCTGCTCGTAGGTCGTGCCGGGGTAGGACATGAGCGGATGCCCGTTGGCTCCCCAGATCAGGTCGCCGGCAGGCTCGGGCTTGATGCCGCCTCCGGCGTCGGCTGCGGCGCCGCCTCTTGCCTCGCCTTTGGGCGACTCGCCGCTCTGAGCTGCGGCCGAGGCGGCAAGGGCCGTCGCCAGCACGGCCGGCAGCAGCCGGCGCCTCACGATTGACATGGGGCTGTCCTCCTTGTCGGCCGACCGCGGCCGCCGACCTTGGCGACCCTGATGCAGGGCATCGGCGCGGCGGCGCGGCCGGGTATAAGCCGGCTCCGGGCGCCGGCCGGAGCGGCATTTGGGAACGTAAGGCGCTTGCGGGTATGATTGCGAACGCCTTGGGAGCAGCCATGGATGCGCGGAGTCTCAAAGATCAGGAGCTGGCGCCGGGACGATACCCCCCCGCACCGGATGGGCTGATCCTGTACCTGGTCGGCGACATTCACGGCCGCCTTGACCTGCTGCGGGATGTGCATCGGCAGATCGACGAGGACAAGGCGCGGCACGGCGGCGGGCCGGCCCGCGAGATCTACCTCGGCGACTACATCGACCGCGGCCCGAGCTCCGCCGGCGTGGTCTCGCAGCTCCTCGACCGCGCGGCCAGCGTCGAGACCGTCTTCCTGCGTGGCAACCATGAGCAGATGCTGCTCGACCTCCTCGCAGGCCACGCCATCCTGGAGGACTGGCTCCACGTGGGGGGCACGGCCACGCTGCTCTCCTACGGGGTCGCCCCGCGCCTGCTCGCCCGCCTCGTCTCGCCCGCCGCCATCCGGCGCCAGCTCGAGGCGGCCCTGCCCGCAGAGCACCGCCGCTTCTACGAGGAGACGCGGCTCTACGCCCGCCTTGGGCCGTATCTTGCCGTCCACGCCGGGCTCAGGCCGGGCCTCCCGCTGGAGGCGCAGGCCCCGATGGACCTGCTCTGCATCCGCCGCGAGTTCCTGCAGTTCGCCGGCGACCTCGGTTTCATCGTCGTGCATGGCCACACCCCGGCGATGGCGCCCGAATTGCGCCCGAACCGGATCAACATCGATACAGGGGCATTCGCTACCAACCGCCTAACAAGCCTCCGCATCGACGCCGACGGAGCGCATATCCTGCCGAGTGCGACGGGCGGCGTGTGAAGTCGTTCGCGGGGGGAGGGCGGCAGGGAGGCCCGGGCCGCGGGGCTCTAGGCAGTTTCTCTGTTGGCAAACACAACCGTGCCGGCGTGCGCGCGAAGTCCGCTATGCCCCGAAACCTGACGGACTGAGACCGGGGCAAGTGTGCCAAGAACGGCTGTGAGCAGGTGCGGCAAGATCCGGCGCGCCTTGTTCTCATTGGATCAAGATGAGGGATCAACCTCCGATGCAGGTCGCGGCTATCCGCCAGAGTTCGCGTATCGGCAGGTTCATAGAGATGATCCGATGGCGTTGACAACGCTGATGACGCGTGCCATTAAGAGGTTGTTGGCGAATTCTTGTCCAAGGAGTTGCAAGATGCGTCGGGAACTGAAGACT
>JBAPMW010000326.1:0-3055 GCA_049278815.1 Hyphomicrobiaceae bacterium | reverse complement strand
GATATATGGTGCCCCCAACCCACAGCGCAGGCGTCGCGGCGAGCTTGGGTCCGGCTCGATGTGCCTGCTGGCAGCGGGCGCTTCGGGGGGTCTCGCGGGCGTGGCGGAACTGGCAGACGCGCCAGGTTTAGGTCCTGGTGACGCAAGTCGTGGGGGTTCGAGTCCCTCCGCCCGCACCACGAGCTTGAGCTTTGCGGCGGATCAGGTCATTGGCGGCCCCCCTTTCGGGCAATTGGGCAGCGGCTGGAGCGATAGAGACAAGAACATGCAAGTCACGGAAACCAGCGCCACGGGCTTGAAGCGCGAGCTCAAGGTGGTGATCGGCCAGGGCGAGCTGGGGGAGCGCTTCCAGTCGCGCCTCGACGAGGTCAAGGACCAGGTCCAGCTCAAGGGGTTCCGCAAGGGCAAGGTGCCGGTCGCGCACCTGAGGAAGCTGTTCGGCCGTTCGGTGATGGCCGAGGTGGTGCAGAAGACCATTGACGAGACGAGCCGCAAGGCCATCTCCGATCGCAACGAGCGGCCCGCCCACCAGCCCACCATCGATTTCGGCACCGACGACCAGGCGGAGATGGAGAAGGTGCTCACCGGTGAGGGCGACCTCTCCTACACACTTTCCTTCGAGGTCCTGCCGAGCATCACGGTGACTGACCTGACGACCCTCAAGCTGGAGAAGGAGGTGGCCGAGGTCGCCGACGAGGCGGTCGAGAAGGCGCTGACGGATCTCCAGAACGCGTCGATTCGATACGAGGTAGAGGAGAGCCGCCAGGCGGTCATGGGCGACCGCGTCACGGTGGACTACGTCGGTCGGATCGATGGCGCCGAGTTCGAAGGCGGCCGTGCCGAGGAAGCCGACTTCGTGCTCGAGGAGGGCCGGCTCATTCCCGGGATGGTCGAAGGGCTCGTTGGCGCCAAGGCCGGGGAGGAGCGGACCATCAAGGCCAAGTTCCCCGACCAGTACACAGTCGCCGATCTCGCCGACAAGGACGCCGAGTTCACGGTCACGGTCAAGGCGGTCGCCAAGCCGGTCCGCCCCGAGGCCGACGACGAGTTTGCCAAGACCCTGGGTGCCCAGTCGCTCCAGCAGCTCAAGGGCATGCTGCGCAGCCGCATCGGGACGGAGTACGCCAGCGTGAGCTACTCCAGGCTGAAGCGGCAGGTTCTCGACGCGCTCGACACGGCCCACGACTTCGCCCTTCCCGAGGCGCTCGTGACGGGCGAGTTCGATGCCATCTGGCGCCGCTACGGCGCTCCGCCCAAGGGTGAGGGCGAGGCACCGGCGGACGAGTCCGAGGACGAGCGCAAGGCCAAGATCCGCAAGCTGGCCGAGCGGCGCGTGCGCCTGGGGCTGCTGATCGGCGATATCGGCGACAAGCAGAAGATCGAGGTGACCCAGGACGAGCTGAAGCGCGCCCTGGTCGCCAAGGCGCGCAGCTTCCCCGGGCAGGAGCGGATGGTCTACGAGTACTTTGAGAAGAACCCCTCCGCCGTGACGGAGCAGCTCAGGGGGCCGGTCTTCGAGGACAAGGTGATCGGCTACGTCATCGAGCAGGCAGGCCCGGCGGAGAAGAAGGTCTCGGTCGAGGAGCTGATGAAGCCGGTGGTGGGCGACCACGAGCTCGAAGGCCTCGTCGCGCACGGTCATGATCACGATAACGACCACCACGACGGTGACCACGACCACGGTCATGACCACCACCATGGTCATGACCACCATCACCACGATCACGAGCATCACGACCACGACCACGGCGACAAGCGGTAAGGCACGTCCCGTCAGGTCGAGCCCAATCGGCTTGAATGCCAGCGGGCTAGACCCAATCTTTGCGGCACCGCAGCCGCCAGCGACCCATAGGGGGCCACCATGATGGACAGCTCAGTTCCTCCCACCGTCAACACCTTCTGGCCCGTCATCGTCGAGCAGACCAACCGCGGCTGGGAGCAGTACACGCTGCCCTCGCGCCTCCTGAAGGAGCGCGTCATCTTCCTGTCGAGCCCGATCAACGACGAGGTGGCGGCCTCGATCTGCATGCAGCTGCTGTGGCTGGAGGCCGAGAACCCCAAGAAGGAGATTGCCCTCTACATCAACTCGCCCGGCGGCATCGTCACCTCGGGCATGGCGATCTACGACACCATGCAGTTCATCCGCCCGCCCATCTCCACGCTGTGCATCGGCCAGGCGGCCTCGATGGGGTCGCTGCTCTTGTGCGCCGGGACACCGGGCTTGCGCTACGCACTTCCCAACGCGCGCATCATGGTGCACCAGCCTTCGGGCGGGTTTCAGGGTCAAGCCAGCGATATCGAGCGGCACGCCGAAGATATCATTAAGATGAAGCGGCGCCTGAACGAAGTCTATGTCAAGCACACCAAGAAGAGCTACGAGATCATTGAAAGAACGCTTGACCGCGATTACTTTATGACTACCGAGCAGGCCCAGGAATTCGGCCTGATCGACCGGGTGCTGGAGAGGAGGGAGCAGGCGGAGGGCCTGCTGGCCGGCAAGACGTCCTAGCTGCCGTGCACGGAACGCCAGCCCACGACGTGTCGGGGGCGAAGCACAAACGGCCGGATAGACCAGCGTTTCCAGCGGGATAGAGCGTCAGCGTAGCGGCTGCGCAACGTCTGAGACGCCGTGTGGCCTTGCGCGCCCGAGACGGATGGGGAGGGCAATGGCGTTAATCCAATCTTGATTTGGGCAGCCGTAGCATGCTCAGATTGGATTTGATGATGCCATCGGCCCCGCGTCCAGAGCCATAAATTGGCCCTCGGGCGCAGGTCGGATGGGGGAACGAGCCGGTGCCCGCTCCGCACTGGCGGTCGCAGAAGGACGCTTCGAGAGACCTGATGGCACAGGAAAAGAACACCCTCTACTGCTCCTTCTGCGGCAAGAGCCAGCACGAGGTCCGCAAGCTCATTGCCGGCCCGACCGTTTTCATCTGCGATGAATGCGTCGAGCTGTGCATGGACATCATCCGCGAGGAGAACAAGAACACCCTTGTGAAGTCCCGCGACGGCGTGCCGAGCCCGGCCGAGATCTGCTCGGTGCTGGACTCCTATG
>JBAPMW010000325.1:0-11932 GCA_049278815.1 Hyphomicrobiaceae bacterium | reverse complement strand
GGGTGTGCCCGCACAGGATCAGCGATGCGGCGACGCGTGCGGCGTCGACCTCGACCTGGGCGATGGGGCGCGCCGCGATGCTGCCGTCGTCCAGTACCCTGTCCAGCAAGTAGGCAGCGTCGTCCCTGGGCGAGCCATGGCAGAGGAGCACCTCGTCGCGGTAGAGCAGGGTCGGCGGCAGGCCGGCGAGCCAGTCGACGTGCCCGCGAGTGAGCTGCCTGTAGTCCATCCGCGGTGAGCCGCCACCGCGGTCCATCTCGACCAGACGCCGGTCCTGGTCGCCGCTGATGGAGAGAATATCGCGCTCGATCAGCAGATCGGCGGTGCGCGCCGCCTCCAGCGGCCCGCTGACGTGATCGCCGAGGTTGACAATGTCGGTGATTCCCAGCGCCGCGATGTCGGCCAGTACGGCCTCCAGGGCGGCGGCGTTGCCGTGGATGTCGGCGATGGCGGCGAGACGCATGCTCCGATCCTCCCCGATCCTCGATGCGAAATGGGCCGTGCAGGCTGCAGTGCAACGGATGGTGCAGTGCCCGATCGCGCGTCCCTACGGGTCCGCGGGGAGCGCCGGCGGGCGGAGCGCGCCCATGTGCTTAAGCTGGGCTGCGAAGGCCGCGAGGCGCTGGCGGCGGTAGGCGTCGATGTCGAGGCCGCTGTAGTCGAGGAAGCCGGCCCGCTCTCTGAGGCCGGTACGGCTGGCGGCCATGTTGTCCTCGACGATCCTTGGGGCGGCGAAGCGGTCGCTGCCGGTGGCGGCCGCGAGGTAGCGGCTGGCGTAATAGAGAATGTCGCCGCCGCCCCAGTCGATGAACTCCAGCACGCCGAGCACGGCGAAGCGGAAGCCGAGACCGTAGCGCGTCGCCTTGTCGATATCCTCCGCGCTCGCCACGCCCTCCTCGACCAGGCGCGCCGCCTCGTTCATGACCAGCGCCTGCAGGCGCGGCACGATGAAGCCGGGGCTGGCCTTGCACACCACCGGCACCTTGCCGATGCCTTCGAGCAGCGCCACCAGCCGGGCGGTGACGGCGGGGTCCGTGGCGCGCCCCGGCGAAACCTCGACCAGCGGCATCAGGTAGGCCGGGTTGAGCCAATGCGCGTTGAGGAAGCGATCCGGCGGGGCCACCTGGGCCTGCAGCTCGTCGGCCATGATGGTGGAGGTGGTGGAGGCGATGATGGCGTCGGGCCGCGACAGCCGGCTCAGCAGCGCAAGCGCCTCGAGCTTGGCGGGCATCGTCTCGGGCACGCCCTCGAAAATCACATCGGCGGCAGCCAGCACTGCCGGCGCCTCGTCGCGGCCGGCGAAGCGGACGCGCGCCAGGATCGGCTCCACCGCCGAGGGCGCCATCAGGCCGATGTCCGCCAGCATGTGCAGTGTGGCCCGCACCTCGCCCATGGCCTCGGCCCGCAGACGCTCCACGTCCTGCGCGGCGCGCGCCTTGAGATCGACCAGGGCCACGTCGTGGCCGGCGTAGGCGAACACGATGGCGATGCCGCGACCCATGCGGCCGGCGCCGGCGGCGGCGACGGTCGTCATCGCAGGCCCTCCGCAAGCAGCTCGGCCATCTCGGCGCGGCCAAGGTGGGCGAGACGGAGGTGTTCCAGCGTACGCCCGGTGACGCGGAAATCCCGGCCGCACACGGCGGAGCCGAGAGCGAGCAGGCTCCTAGCAACCGGCGCGCTCACGCCCGCCCAATCGGCGACGGAGGCGAGGAAGGCGAGGCCCTCGCCTACGTCCTCGCGCATGTAGCGGTGCTCGGTCAGTACGATGCGCTCGCACCAGTCGCCGGACTCGACGAGCGGCGCGTGGGCCTTACGGCCGTACATCCACTCCTCGCCATCCTCGCGATAATGATCCGCCAGCGGGAAGTGCGGCGCCCCATAGCCCAGCGCCTCGCGCACCGCCACACGCTCCGCATCGAGCGCATCGGTGACGCGGCGGATGGAGGGCTGGGTGCCCTCCTTGTGGATGTCCCAGCGCTCGAAGTGCTCCAGCGGCCCGGCGTTCATCAGGATCAGCGGCGGATGGATGATCGGCCCGGCGTTCATCAGCGCTCCGGAGAGCGCGTCGCCCGCGTCCTCCACTTCCGGATAGGCGCGGCGCACAACGCTGAGCACCCGCTCATTCTCTGCCAGCGGAAAAACGCCGGTGGGAAGCCGCGTGGCCCGCACCGCGATGGCGATCTCCTGCGGCCCATGCTTGCGGGCCAGATAGGGCAGCGTCCCGGTCTCCGCGAACGCGACGCGGGCGGTGCTGCCGGCCTCCCGCAAGGTCTTGGTCATCAGGTAGGAGCCGAATGTGCCGGGCGTCAGCAGCACCACCTGGCCGTCGGCCACATGCGGTGCCATGGCGCGGGCGATATCGGCCTGGGCGAAGGCTGGTGCAGGGCACAGGATCAGCTCGGCCCCGCGCAACGCCTCACCCATGTCGTGGGTGACGACGGCGATCTCGACCTCGCGGGTGCCGCGGTAGTCCTTGAGGGTGAGGCGGTTGCCGGCAGCCTGGAGGGCGTCGATGGCGGCGCGGTCGCGGCGCCAGAAGCGCACGCGGTGGCCCTGCTCGGTCAGGTCGGCGGCGGCGGCGTGGGCGCCGTTCCCGCCGCTCAGAACGGCGATCTCCATGGCTTCTCTCCGTAGGTTGGGTTAGCGCGGAGCGCGTAACCCAACACGCGCATGCTCCGACATGTTGGGTTACGGCCCTTCGGGCCTAACCCAACCTACATCCTCGACGGAATGACGAGGGCCAGCCACGGCAGCCAGATCAACAGCAGGATGCGCACCACGTCCATCAGGACGAACGGCGCCACGCCGCGGAACACCGTGGTGGAGGGCACATCCGGGATCACCGTCTTCAGCACGAACACGTTGAGGCCCACGGGCGGCGTGATCAGGCTGATCTCGATCGCCACCACCACGAAGATGCCGAACCAGATGGGGTCCACGCCCAGACCGACCACGATGGGATAGAACACCGGCACCGTCAGCAGCATCATGGCGATGCTTTCGATCACCATGCCCATCAGGAAGTACATCACCACGATGACCAGCAGCACCATGGTCTGGTTGGCGCCCAGCGCCTCGATCCAGCGCGTGAGGTCCGCCGGCAGGCCGGCGAAGTTGACGAAGTTGGAGAACAGGAGCGCGCCGAACAGGATGAGGAACAGCGTGGAGGTCATGCGCGCGGTCTCGACCAGGACGTCGTAGAGCATCCGCACGCTGAGCCGACCGCGTACCAGGGCGATGAGAAAGGCGCCGAAGGCGCCGACCCCCGCGGCCTCGCTGGCGGTGAAGATGCCGAGATAGATGCCGCCCATGACCGCGGCGAACAGCAGGAGCACCCCTGCGACGCCCTTGGTCGCGCGCAGCCGCTCCATCAGCGGCAGGGGCTCCACGCGTTGCGATTTCTCGCCGCTCAGGGCAAGGGAGATGCGGACGGCGATCAGATAGCCCAGGATGCCGACGAGCCCCGGCAGGATGCCGGCGAGGAACAGCTTGCCGATATCGTTCTGGGTGATGACGCCGTAGAGGACCAGCACGATCGACGGCGGGATCAGGATGCCGAGGGTGCCGCCGGCGGCGATGGTGCCGGTGGCGAGCGCATCGGAGTAGCCGTAGCGGCGCATGGACGGCATCGACACCCGCGCCATGGTGGCCGCGGTGGCGAGCGACGAGCCGCACACCGAGGCAAAGCCGCCGCAGGCGACGACGGTGGCCATGGCGAGGCCGCCGCGATATTGGCGCAGCCAGGCATTGGCAGCGGCGTACATGTCGTCGGCGAGGCCGGCCCTGAGCACGAAATTGCCCATCAGCACGAACAGCGGCATCACGGAGAGCGTGTAGCTCATGCCGTTGTCGTGGAAGACTTGGCCCAGCATGCTGAGCGTGGGCCAGGGGCCGATCAGACCGATGAGGCCGACGAGCGCCACCAGCGTCATGGCGAAAGCGATCGGCACGCCGAGGCCGATCAGCACCAGGAACGCGACGATCCCGAGCATCCAGACGAGCATCGCCGTTAGCCCACGTCCGTCGGGGCCACGGGGGTGCGCGCGCCCTTGAGATAGTCGATGGCCACCACCACCAGGGCGATCGCGCCGAGGGCAGAGAGGACGGCCATGGTGTAGCCGATCGGGCCGCGCGGGAGCCGCAGGAACATGGTCACGTCGCCATAGGACGCTAGCTGGGCGGCGTGGGCATAAAGCCGCCAGGCAACCGTCGCCAGCACGCCGGCGCACAGGAGCGAGACGACGCCGGCGTGGACTTGCCTGGTCCGCGCCGGGAAGCGCTCAATCAGGACGGTGACGGTGATGTTCTCGTCCCTGAGGCAGACGAGCGGCAGCGCCGTGAAGATGACGATCGCCAGCATCAGCTCGATCAGCTCGTAGGCGCCGGGGACAGGCTGTTTCAGGCCGTAGCGGCCGATCACATCGACCACTGTGATCAGCATCATCGCCATCAACAGCACGGCGACGATGACACCGAGCACGCCCTCGGCCAGCCGCACGGGGCGGCCTGCGGCAAGCGCGCGTGCGGGGCCGGTATCCATGCAGGCTCCCCCGTGCCGGTCGGCTATTTGCCGGCCTCGACGGCCTTGATCTCGGCCTTGAGGGCATCATAGGCAGCCTTGGCATCGACGCCTTTGGCGCCGATTTGCTTCAGCGCCGTCTGCACATACGGCTCGAGCGCTGCCTTGAGTGCCTCCAGCTGCTTGCCATCGGGGCGCACCAGCGAGATCTTGCCCTTCTGCGCCATGATCTTGTAGCCGTTGGCATCGGCCTTGTCCCAGATCGTGCCCGCCAGCTTCGCGAGCTTCTCGCCCGAGACGCTCTGGATCGCCGCCTGGTCCTCGGGCGAGATGGCCTTCCACTTCGCCTCGTTCATGACCACGAAGAACGACACGTTATAGAGCCCGCCGGGCACAATCAGGCCCTGGTCGAGGATGGAGTCGATCTTGAAGGCGGTGACGGACTCGGCGGGGAACTGGATGCCGTCGGCGACGCCGCCGGACAGGATCTCGTAGGCCTGCGTGACGGGCGCCTGGATCGGCACCAGCTGCAGCGCCTTGGCTGCCTCCTGCGCGAAGCCGCCGCCGATGCGGATCTTGGCGCCCTTGATGGAGGCCATGTCCTTGAGGTCGCGACCCTTGGTCCAGAGGTGCCCCGGCCCATGGGTGAACACGGCGAGCAGCTTGGTGCCTTTGTGCTCGTTGGCCTTGTCGAGATACTTCTGGTGCACGCGCCAATAGGCGACCGATAGGATCTCCGACTTGTCCGACCAGAACGGCAACTCGGCGAGCGTGGTCGCCACAAAGCGGCCGGGCGTATAGTTGTGCACGCCATAGGTGACATCGGCCACGCCGTTGACCGCGAAATCGAAGTGCGCCGGCGGCGGCCCGATCGGCGCCGGCAGCACCTGCATGATGACGCGGCCTTTGGTGGCCGCTTTGACCTGCTCGGTCCAGGGTGTGATGATCTCGGCGATCAGCGGATGCTTAGGCGGCAGCCAGTTGGCCACCCGCAGCACCGTCTGCGCCGAAGCCTCGCAGACGAGCCCCGTCAGGCTTGCCGCGACGGCCAGAATGCTCAATGCTCTTTTCATGACCCCCATCCTCTGCTTCCCCGTCGTCAATGCCATGCAGGAAGGCTGCCTTGAGGGGCTCCGTTCAGCGAAATGGAACGAAGTGTCGCGAGGACGCCCCAAAGCCACCCGTGAGGACCAGACTAACGCCAGCGGCCGGTCTCTGTATATGGCGGTGGTGGTTGGGGACCCGCGGTGAGCCTGCAGGACTGCCTCTCCCGCCTGGGGACGACCTCACCGCAGTGGCCCGAGCGAGACGGGGTCAGGGTGAGCGCAGCCCTCTCGCCGCAACCGGGGAGAGGGAGTGCGGGGGGCGGCGCTTCGACCTGCGGATCACCGCGTGGGCATCGGCTTCTCGCCGCGGTAGTCGTAGAAGCCGCGCTTGACCTTGCGGCCAAGCCAGCCGGCCTCGACGTATTTCACGAGCAGCGGGCAGGGGCGGTATTTGGAATCGGCGAGGCCCTCGTAGAGGACTTGCATGACGGACAAGCACGTGTCGAGACCGATGAAGTCGGCAAGCTCCAGGGGGCCCATCGGGTGGTTGGCGCCGAGGCGCATGGCCTTGTCGATGGACTCCACCGTGCCGACACCCTCATAGAGGGTGTAGACCGCCTCGTTGATCATCGGCAGCAGGATGCGGTTGACGATGAACGCCGGGAAGTCCTCCGACACCGCCGTGACCTTGCCCAGACTATCGACGAAGGCGCGAGCGGTGGCGAAGGTCTCATCCTCCGTGGCGATGCCGCGGATCAGCTCCACGAGCTGCATCATCGGCACCGGATTCATGAAGTGCATGCCGATGAAGCGCTCCGGCCGGTCCGTCACGGACGCGAGCCGGGTGATGGAGATGGAGGAGGTATTGGTAGCCAGGATGGTGCCGGGCTTCAGCTTGGGGCAGAGGTCGATGAAGATCTTGCGCTTCACGGCCTCGTCCTCGGTGGCGGCCTCGATGACGAGGTCCATCTCGCCCATCGCGTCGAGGTCGGGCGCATAGCGGATGCGGCGCAGCGCCGCCTGCATCTCGGCGTCGGTGAGGAGCGAGCGCGAGACCTGCCGGCTCATGTTGCGCTCGATGGTGGCGCGGGCCTTGTCGACGGCCTCCTTCTTGAGGTCGCTGATGCCCACGTCGTAGCCGGCGAGGGCGGCGACATGGGCGATGCCGTTGCCCATCTGGCCGGCGCCGATGATGCCCACGGATTTGATGGGTGCGATGGCCGGGCCCAAGCGCTGGCGCTCGCTCAACTCGCTGCCCTTCTCGAAACTGAGGCCTTGCATGGCGGCACGCTCCTTCACCCCACTTGACCGCTGGCGACCCCCCGCTATCTGGCTCCCCCGGATCACTTGCCCACCTTCTCCAACTCCGCTTTCAACTCGGGCAGGACCTGGAACAGATCCGCCACCAGGCCGTAGTCGGCCACCTGGAAGATCGGCGCCTCGCCATCCTTGTTGATGGCGACGATCACCTTGGAGTCCTTCATGCCGGCCAGGTGCTGAATGGCCCCCGAGATGCCGACGGCGATGTACAACTCCGGTGCCACCACCTTGCCGGTCTGGCCGACCTGATGGTCGTTGGGCATGTAGCCGGCATCCACTGCGGCGCGGCTGGCCCCCACCGCGGCACCGAGCAAGTCGGCCACCGGCTCGATATACGTCTTGAAGTTCTCGCCCGATTGCAGGCCGCGACCACCCGAGATCACGATCCTGGCAGCGGTGAGCTCCGGACGATCCGACTTCTGAACCTCGGCCTTCTCGAAGGTCGAAAGCCCTACGGGCGGCGGGGCCTCGACCGTCTCGATCGCGGCCGAGCCGGTGCTGGCGACGGCCGGGAAGGCGGTGGCGCGCACCGTGATCACCTTCTTGGCGTCGGTCGCCTGCACGGTCTGGATGGCGTTGCCGGCGTAGATCGGGCGCTCGAAGGTGTCGGGCGAGACCACCTTGATGATCTCGGACACCTGCATGACATCGAGCAGCGCGGCCGCCCGCGGCATGACGTTCTTGCCCGAGGCCGTGGCCGGGGCCACAACGGCGGTGTAGCCCGGCATCAGCTGCACGATGAGGGCCGCCACCTCCTCGGCCAGCTGGTGGGCGAGGTGGGGGGCATCGGCCAGCAGCACCTTGGCCACGCCGTCGAGCTTGGCGGCCGCCTCGGCGACAGGCCCGGCGCCGGAGCCGGCGACCAGAACGTGGATATCGCCGCCGAGCGCCCTGGCGGCGCTCACGGTCTTGGCGACCGCGGGCGAGAGCGTGGCGTTGTCGTGCTCGGCGAGAAGAAGGACGGTCATGAAAGGGCTCCGGCCTCCTTCAGCCTGGCGATCAGCTCGGCGGCATTGGCGACCTTCACCCCCGCTTTGCGGCCCGCCGGCTCGACGGTCTTGACGACCTTGAGCCGCGGCGCGGGGTCCACGCCGTAGTCGGCGGGCTTCTTCACGTCCAAAGGCTTCTTCTTCGCCTTCATGATGTTGGGGAGCGAGGGATAGCGCGGCTCGTTGAGGCGCAGGTCGGTCGTGACGAGCGCCGGCAGCTTGAGCCGGATGGTCTCAAGGCCGCCGTCGACCTCCCGGGTGACGATGGCGCTCTCGCCATCCAGCACCAGCCTGGAGGCGAAGGTGGCCTGCGGCCAGCCGAGCAGCGCGGCCAGCATCTGACCGGTCTGGTTGCAGTCGTCGTCGATCGCCTGCTTGCCGAGGATGACGAGCTTGGGCGCCTCCGCCTCGATGACGCCTTTGAGCAGCTTGGCCACGGTGAGCGGCTCGACGGCGGCCCCCTCCGGGGTCTCCACGAGCACGCCGCGGTCCACCCCCATCGACAGGGCCGTGCGGATCGTCTCCTGCGCCTTGGCGGGGCCTATCGAGACCGCGACAATCTCGGTCACAACGCCCTTCTCCCTCAGGCGCAAGGCCTCCTCGACGGCGATCTCGTCGAAGGGGTTCATGGACATCTTGACGTTGGCCAATTCCACGCCCGACCCGTCGGACTTCACGCGCACCCGCACGTTGAAATCGACCACGCGCTTGACGGCGACCAGTGCCTTCATTGCCCCGGCCTCTCCACCATCGACCGCATCCGAGCCGCATGAACCGATCTTAACCGACTCGGAAGTCGGCCACACTCTGGCACACACCCGGCGCGATGATTTCCAGGTTCAGGCATTCCACTTGGCCACCTTGAGCGTCTCTGGCGCGGCATCGGTCCACTTCGCACGTGCAAAAAAACCAGCGTAGGCCGGCGACTAGTGGGTGTCAATTGGGCAACGGGAGAGGCAGATTGGACAAAGCGCGAGCAGCCCGCGTTGTGGCGCCAAGGCCGCAATTCGGGCAACCCAGAGGCGAGACCAAGGCTCAAGAACGACGTTCAATTGCAGGTGGCACCAAGCGCCGGTCGAACAGGGGCACCCCCGGTCGGCGCATGAAGAGCACCAACACCGCGCCGGCGACAAGGCCGCCCACGTGCGCCCACCACGCCACACCTTCATCCGGCGCCACTACGACCATCACCAGCTGCGTCACCACCCAGAACCCGAGCACGAGCACCGCTGGCACCCGCAGCGGCACGATGCGAAACACCAGCACCCACACGCGAACGCGCGGGTGCAGCATCAGATAGGCGGCGATGACGCCTGCGATGGCGCCGCTCGCGCCCACCAGCGGCAGGGGCGAGCTCGGCACGAAGAAGGCATGCGCAAGGCCGCCGGCAACTCCGCACAGCAGATAGAACACCAGGAACATCACATGCCCCATGGCATCCTCGACGTTGTCGCCGAACACCCACAGGAACAGCATGTTGAAGAGGAGGTGCAGGATGCCGCCGTGCAGGAACTGGTAGGTGATGAGCGTGAGCCACTTCGGCACGGCCACGCCCCCGCCCGGCACCAGCTCGACACCCCCGGGCACCGCCCCGGGGACCGCTATGTGGAACAGCTCGGACGGAATGAGGGCGAAGCTTGCAATCACCGCCGCGCCGCCGTCGGCGCTGCCGAAAACCTGGAGCGCGAACACCACGACGTTGATCGCGATCAGGCTGAAAGTAACCCATTGCACGCGGATCGAGCGCAGGGGGTTGTCGTCGGAGACCGGTATGAAGACCACGTGGCGTATCCCCCTTAGGCAAGTGCGAAGAAGCTAGCGGTTCTGTCCGGGCACCCACAATACGTCGCTTCGGCCGCGGTCGTTGGCCATGCGGCCCGCGACGAAGAGGAGGTCGGACAAGCGGTTGATATACTTGAGGGCCGGCGCACTCACGCGCTCCTGGGGCTCGCTTGCCAGAGCGACCATGGTGCGCTCCGCCCGGCGGCAGACCGTGCGGGCTACGTGCAGCGCGGCCGCGGCCGGGGTGCCGCCCGGCAGCACGAACGAGCGCAGGGGCGCAAGCTCCGCGTTCATGCGGTCGATCTCGGCCTCCAGCCTCTCGACCTGGACCTCGCTCACCCGCAGGCGCTGGCGCTGCTGCCCGGCCGTCTCGGAGGCCGTCTCTGGCGCCGTCTCTGGGGCGGTCTCTGGCACGCACAGGTCCGCGCCAAGGTCGAACAAGTCGTTCTGGATGCGCGCCAGAACGCCGTCGAGATCGGCATCGCCGCCTGCCAGATGCACGCGCGCCACACCGATCGCGGCGTTGGTCTCATCGACGCTGCCGTAGGCGGCGATGCGCAGCGCGTGCTTGGGCACCCGCTCGCCGGTGCCGAGCGCGGTGGTGCCGGCATCGCCGGTGCGCGTATAGATCCTGTTGAGGACAACCATCGACCAATGTCCCCGCGTGGCTGGAGGCAGGCGCCGGCGTGTGCCACTATGCTTCAATCTGCCCTCAGGTCTGCCCCTGGGCCGCCCGGAAAGCCTGCTGCTTTGACCAGGCAAGCCTCGGGTCGAGCTGTCCGAAGGCGCTACGACCTGAACAGATACACCAGAACCATCATGATCGCGATGGCCAGAAATTGGAGCATCACCCGCCAGCGCATCAGGGTCTGGCTGAGATTGGGGTTGGTCCCGCGTAGCATGTTCCACAGCCCGGCCAGCAGCACCAGGGAGACGGCGACGAGCGCCGCCATGACGATATATCGAGGAGGTCCATTCATGGCAGCATCGGGGCTCGTTCACAGGGACAGCAACGGGGTCAGTGCCACGGGGGTGGCGCAAAGAGATTTACCCATGCCACATTCGCCGCAATCGTCTAATAACGAATTCAGCGTGTGCGAGGGCGGAGCAGGGCCGGGCGGCATCCCGGCTCACGTCGTTGCTCAGCTCTTGCCTCTTAGGTCTTGCGTCATGGCGTGCCGGCTGCGCAATCGTGAGTTGCGCCGTCGTTAATTCTGCAGGGGGATCGGGCGACAACGTGACCCATTCGGCAATCGGTACGGTGCGTTTCCTGCTTGCCGCGGTCGCCGTCCTGGCGACGGCTCTGTCGGCCTTGGCGCAAAGCGCGCCCAGCGCCGAGGAGACGCGCAAGAAGCTGGAGGCGGAGAAGAGCAAGCAGGATGCGGGGGAGAAACGGGCCAAGACGCTGCAGGCCGACCTGGAGAAGATCGAGGCCGAGCGCAAGCGCATCAACGGCCGGCTGCTCGAGACCGGCAAGCGCATCCAGCAGAGCGAGGCCGAGCTCAACAAGATCGAGGGGAAACTGGCCGAGCTGGCGGTTGACGAGAAGAAGTTGCGCGGCACGCTGGAGGAGCGCCACGGCACCCTCTCGGCGCTGCTCGCGGCCCTGCAGAGGATGGGCCGCAACCCACCGCCGGTGATGATCACACGGCGGGAGGACGCCTTAACCATGGTGCGCAGCGCCATGCTGCTGTCCTCGGCCTTCCCAGAGCTGAGGTGGCAGGCCGTCGGCCTCGCCAACGAGCTGAAAAGTCTCGATGCCGTGATCAGGAGCGGCCACGCCGAGCGCGAGAAGCTCGTTGCCGAGAAGACGCGCCACGACGAGGCGCGCATCAGGCTCGCCGCGCTGCAGGAGGACAAGCGCGGTGCCAGCGCCCATTACCAGGCCGAGCTCGACGGCGTGCGCCAAGAGGTCGCAAGGATAGCGAAGGGCGTCGAGGAGATGAGCGAGCTGCTGCAGCGGCTGGACAAGGGCATGGCGGTGACCACTGCCAAAGCCAGCGGGCCGGAGCTGGCATTGCTGGCGCCGAGCGGAGGGAAGAAGGGGCCCCCCCTCCGCATCAAGCCCCCGCTCCCGTTCGACAAAGCCAAGGGGACGCTGCAGTCGCCGGCTCAGGGACGCCGCCACTTGTCCTTCGGCCAAAAAACCATACATGGAACGCTGTCCAAGGGGATCGGCATTCAGACACGGCTTGGTGGCACGGTCCTTGCTCCCTGCGACGGTCTGATTGTGTACGCGGGCGAGTTCCGCACCTACGGGCAGCTCTTGATCATCA
>JBAPMW010000324.1:0-3305 GCA_049278815.1 Hyphomicrobiaceae bacterium | reverse complement strand
ACTTCGAGACGCTCAACGTCGGCCCGCGCTTCCAGGTCAAGCTGCTGCACGTCAAACCGGGCGGCAAGCTCTCCATGCAGATGCACCACCACCGCTCGGAGCACTGGGTGGTGGTGCACGGCACCGCCAAGGTCACCGTCGGCGCCCAGGAGCGGCTGTTGCACGAGAACCAGTCGGTCTACATCGTCGCCACCGAATGGCACCGGCTGGAGAACCCCGGCAAGACCCCGCTGGAGCTGATCGAGGTGCAGATCGGCAGCTACCTCGGCGAGGACGACATCGTGCGCTCCGAGGATGTGTACAACCGGGCTCCGGAGGAGACCAAGTAGGGCGGATTAGCCTCCCAACCGGGGCGCCCCGGAATGCGGGGGCAGGAAAGACACCGAAGCGGATCGTTGATTCGTCACGACTTTTTCGTGTCTTTCTTGAGAGGGCGCAGCCCGTAATCCGCCATCTGCGGGCGGATCGGCGGATTACGGCTATCGCCTCCGCCCTACACGCCCTACACCGCCACCGGCAAGCTTGCCTGCGCACCCACCTGGAACACGCGCCGATAGCGCTCCACCTCGCCTGCCGGCCCCACGGCCTTTGCGGGATTGTCGGAGAGCTTCACGGTGGGGCGGCCGTCGGCGGAGATGACCTTGCAGACGATGGAGAAGGGGTCGAGGCCGCCGCTGGGGCCCAGCCCGCGGAAGTCGTTCGTGAGCAGCGTGCCCCAGCCGTAGCCGAGCCGCATGCGGCCGTGGAAATGGCGGTGGATGCGCTCGATCGAGTCCACGTCGAGCCCGTCGGAGTAGATGGCGAGCTTGGCGCGCGGGTCCTGGCCGCGCCGCCGCCACCAGTCGACGGCGATCTCGCCGCTCTCTACGGGATCGCCCGAGTCGATGCGGATGCCGGTCCAATTCGCCACCCAGTCGGGCGCCCGCTCCAGGAAGCCGGGCGTGCCATAGGTGTCGGGCAGCATGACGCGCAGGTTGCCGTCGTAGTCGGCCTGCCAGTCGGCCAGCACCGTGTACGGCGCCTCCGCCAGCTCGTCGTCGTCGCGGGCGAGCGCGCAGTAGACCATGGGCAGCTCATGCGCGTTGGTGCCGATCGCCTCCACCTCGCGCCGCATGGCGATCAGGCAGTTGGAGGTGCCGAGGAACGCCGGCCCCAGCCCCTCCATCATCGCCTGCACGCACCAGTCCTGCCACAGGAAGCCGTGGCGGCGGCGGGTGCCGAAGTCGGCGATGCTGAAGTCCGGCAGTACCTTCAGCCGGCCGATCTTCTCCCACACCCGCGTCATGGCGCGGGCGTAGAGCACCTGCAGCTCAAACTTGCCCATGTCCCTGGTGACGGCGCGGGAGTGCAACTCCATGAGCACGGCCAGCGCCGGGATCTCCCACATGGTGGTCTCGATCCACGGTCCCTCGAAGGTGAGCTCGTACTGGTCGCCGGTGCGCTCCAGGGTGTAGGCCGGGAAGCGGAAGCCCTCCAGCCACTGGATGAAGTCGGGCGAGAACATCCGCCGCTTGCCGTAGAACGAGTTGCCGCGCAGCCAAGTGGATTCTCCGCGCGACAGCGACAGCGTGCGGATGTGGTCGAGCTGCTCCTTCAGCTGCCCGGCATCGACAAGGCTTGCCAGCTTCACCGAGGCCGTGCGGTTGAGAATGCCGAAGGTGACAGCCACGTCCTTGTGACGCCGGAAGATCGTCTGCGCCATCAGCAGCTTGTAGAAGTCCGTATCGAGCACCGAGCGCACGATCGGGTCGATCTTCCAATTGTGGTTGTAGACGCGGGTGGCGATGTCGGTCATGGCGGGTGGGGCGCTCCCGCGGTGTCCGACCCTCAGGGTCTGACACCGCGGCTCGACGGTGTTGCGATGGTGGCAGACCCAGAGGGTCTGTCACCGGTACCCGGGCGACACCATATTTCACCTTTGCGGCTTCTTCTACCGCGTCAGGTGCCGAGCAGGGATACAGCGTTCTCGGACTTGCCGGCCTTGCGCAGGGCCTCGCGGCAGTAATTGAGGTTCTCCGTCACCCGCGCCATCTGGTCGACCGGCAGGACGGCATCCTCCAGAAGCTTCTCGCAGGCCCGCTGCCCCCGCTGGTAATCGCCGATCCAGTAGCTCGCCACCGCGAACTCGTCGATCGCGCGCCACCGGTAGGTCGCCACGTCGAGGAAGAGGTTGTCATCGGGCATGGGAATGTTGATCGCGCGCTGCGCGAACAGGTGGGCGAGTGCGTACTGCTTGCGCTCACGATAATAGCGCGCCAGCTCGACCAGCGGCTCAGCCCGCCGGGGGCGGTGCTGGTAGGCGGCGAGATAGCGCTCCGTCACCGTGGCGGGCGGCAGCTCCAACCGCTCGCTGAGCTTGCCGATCTCGAGCAGCGAGTACCAGACCTCCTCGTCCCAGCCTCCCATGGTTGCGCGGCGCCGGTAGGTCTCGAGGCTCTTGCGCCACTGCCCGCTGTCGCGGTAGCTCTGCGCCAAGTAGAACACGTAGCGGGCGTTGTCAGGCTCATCGACCAGCGCGCCCTCCAGGATGCGAGCGTCATTGGCATACTTCTCGGCCGCGCCGACATGCCGGCTCCGGCCGCCCTCGACACCCGCGTCAATCGTCAGGCCCGTGAGGCGCTCCGGGCTGTACTCCCCGTCGCAGGCGAGGTACTCGTGGAGCACGCCCACGTAGCGCCACGCCCGTCGGTTGCTGACGACGCAGGTGCGCCAATAGCTCGTGCTCCCCAATTGGATGGACAGCATATAGGCATCCAGGGTCAGCTCCGGCATCGTGAAGTCGCGCGGGACGACGAGCACATCGTCGGCGTCGAAAATGAGCACATAGTCGGCACTGTTCCGCGCCAATGCGAGGGCCTCGGTCCTGTTGTGGCCGAAGTTCTTCCATGGGCGCTCGATCAGCGTGCCCGGAATGCCCTTCAAATGCTCCTGTATGATCCCCGGCGTCCCGTCGGTTGACCCGGTGTCGACAATGACCCAGGTGTCGACAATCGGGCCGACCGAGCCGAGGCAGCGGCGGATGACATGTGCCTCGTTCTTGACGATCATGTTGAGGCAGATCTTAGGACGCATCCTTCAATCCTGAAGCGTCAGGCTCCCACAAGAAACTTATAGTATCTGACTGTCGCATCGGGCTCGACGGCCTTGCGCTTCTGCAGCTCGATAATGCAGCGCGTGGTGAGATCCGGCGACCCGAAGACGAAGTGGCCGATCACGGCCAGCTTGGCGAGCTGCTCGTTGCTCATTGGCTCGGGATGGATGATGTCGCGGATATAGACGATGTCCGCCTCCAGCAGCTGATGAAA
>JBAPMW010000323.1:0-1981 GCA_049278815.1 Hyphomicrobiaceae bacterium | reverse complement strand
TTCCCTTACTCCCCACTCCCCTCTTCCACTGCCCTATCGAAAGGGACACGACTCGAATGGCCATGGCCCGACCCCTTGCCGAGATCAAGGACATGAGCTTCGAGCGCGCGCTCAAGGAGCTTGAGAGCATCGTCGAGCGGCTCGAAAAGGGCGCTGTGGAGCTGGAGGAGAGCATCGCCATCTACGAGCGCGGCGAGGCGCTTCGGGAGCACTGCGACCGGCTCCTGAAGCAGGCGGAGGCGCGGGTGGAGAAGCTCGCCCTCGGCCCCAACGGCAGCCCCACCGGCACCGAGCCCTTCCGCCCGCAGGAGTGACGGCAAGGCCCGCCCCATTGCCTCGACGCGATCTGGCACGACAGCCGAGCGCCGAATTGCACGCCCGCTACGAGCCGGAGGTGGAGGCTATGACGCCGGCAGCGATGGCGGCCGTCGTGACGGTGTCGTCGGAATCGGGCGTGTGCGCCAGCAGCTGGGAGCTCTGCCCGCGCACCGAGAGCAAGGCCGCCGGCGCCGGCATGCCGTAGCCGGTCAGCGGGTTGCTCCAGCGGCTCTCGCCGGTCAGCGGGTCGAGGCAGAACATGTAGCCGCCGGTGGAGACAATGAGCCGGTCGCCGTCCAGCAGCAGGGTGACGGGACCGGATTTCAGGTCGTTGTTGGACCAGACGATCTCGCCCGTGTCGCGGTTGAGAGCGAGCGCGTAGCCGTTGAGGCCGACGAAAACGAGCTGGTCGATGGTCATTTGCAATCTCCCCGCAGGTTTGGGCGACCCCGGTGCAGGCCTGGGAAGACCCAACACCATCGACAGCGATACGCTTGTCGATGCGCTGGGTCTGCGCTTCGCGTGATCCAGCCTACACCCCTGGCTTCCTCGCTGCATCGACCGAACGGTTGACCTGTGTGCACCCAAAGGCACACCCCCCGACATCGCCAGCACAGGGACCGTTCACCGAATCGGCAGACTCGGCATAAGCTCTCCGCCAACGATGCCGAGATTGCTCCGGCCCAAGTCCTGGCCTGACGGGAACCCTCCATGCATCTCCTCTTCCACGTCGTCTACGGCACGCACGCCAACGGCACCCATCACAAGCTGGCGCTCGATGCCCTGCGGCATCTCAAGGCCACGGATGCGGACTGTTGGCAACGGGTTTTCCTGCGCCACGCCAGACTCTACCTGGAAGGGGCCGAGGCGCCCGACGAGCAGTTCAAGGACTTCGAGAACCATGTGCTGCACCCGCGCGACGGCCTGTGGGGCGGGGCGCCGGAGAAGGTGCGCAGCTGGTACCACCACGTGGTGGAGGCGCTGAGCGCGGAGGACTGGCCGACGGCGGTCTATTGCGCCGGCGTGCTGAGCCACTACTACACCGATCCGCTGCAGCCCTTCCACACGGCCCAGTCGGAAGCCGAGAACAACATCCACCGCGCCGTGGAATGGAGCATCGCCCGCAGCTACGGCGCCCTGCGTGCGCTCGGCGTGCGGGAGGCCGGCGACAGGCTGAGCGACGCAGAGATCGAGCTTGGCACCGGCCCCAACTGGCTCATCGAGCTGGTGTGCCGCGGCGCCGAGCGCGCCACCCGCCACTACGAGAAGCTGATCGCCCACTACGACATCGGCCGCGGCGTGGTCGATCCGCCGGCGGGGCTCGACCGGATAGCGAGGCGCATCGTGGCCGAGATGATCCGCTACGCCTGCCTGAGCTTCGCCGCCGTCCTCGACCGTGCCGTCGCCGAGGCGCGGGTGCACGCGCCTGAGACCGGCCTCGCCGCCGCAACCCTGCTCGCCGCGTTGCAGGCGCCGGCCCGGATGGCCGCAAACCGCAGCGCCAACGCCAGGGAGTGGCGCGCCGTGGAGGCCATCTACGACGAGCTGGCGGCCACCGGCACGGTCGAGCGGCACCTGCCCGAGGAGGAGCGGCGGGTGCGCGACCGCTACGCCACGGAGGTCCTGGCGCAGCGGGCACCGGGTCCCCAGGCCTCCCAGGTGT
>JBAPMW010000322.1:0-6900 GCA_049278815.1 Hyphomicrobiaceae bacterium | reverse complement strand
ATACGTGATCTTTGGAATGAGTATCGGCGTGTCACTTTCCCCCTCATAATGCACATCTTCTGAGGAGATTGAGATATGCTGGTAATAGGGGACCTTGCAGCCTGCGCATTCCAGAAGCCGGTAGGTGTCGCTTCCCCACAAGCCGACATAGTCGACTTCCCAACGAATCTCCTTTTCGCCTAGGATGGTTGCCCAACGGTTCCTGCCGCAATCCGGGCAATCGCCCTGGACCTGTGTTGGCGCCTGCTCTTCTGACATGCGGCCCTCCTGAGGCAGCGCTATATCAGAAGGGTGTTCGCGGAGCTACCTCGCCACTCGTGCTCGCGCGCAACAGAATGTGTGAACGCAAGCGGAAACGCAGCAAGTTCATCAGACGCCAAGGTACGCCGACTGCACCTCGGGATTGGCCAGCAGCTCGCGGCCGCTGCCCTGCAGGACCACCGAGCCGGTCTCCAGAACATACCCGCGGTCGGCAATGGAGAGGGCGGCGAAGGCGTTCTGCTCGACCAGGAAGATGGTGGTGCCCGACTCCTTGAGAGCGGTGATGGCTGCGAGGATCTGGTCGACCAGCACCGGCGCCAGCCCCATGCTCGGCTCGTCGAGCAGCAGAAGCGCGGGCCGCGCCATCAAGGCGCGCGCGATGGCGAGCATCTGCTGCTGGCCGCCGGACAGGGCCCCGCCGGGGCGCGATCGCAGCTCCTTGAGCGCCGGGAACATCGCGAGCATGCGCTCCGTATCCTCAGCAATGGCAGAATCCCGGCGCAGGTACGCGCCGAGCCGCAGGTTGTCCGCCACCGACAAGTCGCCGAAGATCTGGCGGCCCTCGGGCGACTGGGCGATGCCGGCGGCCACGCGCGCGTGCGGCTTGGCGCGCGTGATGTCGGCACCCTTGAACAGGATCGCGCCGCCGCTCACCGGCTGCACCCCGGATATGGCCCTGAGCAGCGTGGTCTTGCCGGCGCCGTTGCCGCCGACCAGCGCTACGACCTCTCCACGGGCCACCTCCAGGCTCACCTCGCGCAAGGCCTGGATGCGGCCGTAGCGGCTGGAGAGGCGGTCAACTCTGAGCACCGGATCAACCACCGGCTCAACCACTGGCCGCCCCCATCGCATCGGATGTGCCGTGCGACCCGAGATAGGCGCGGATCACGTCGGGGTTGGCGCGCACTTGCGCCGCGCTGCCCTCGGCGAGCCTCCGACCGCGGTCGAGCACCAGGATGTGGTCGGAGATCTTCATCACCAGCTTCATGTCGTGCTCGACCAGCGCCACGGTGACGCCCTGGCGCGCGACCTGCTGGATCAGGCCATCGATCTCCTCCGTTTCCACCGCGTTGCAGCCGGCGGCCGGCTCGTCGAGGAGGAGGAGCTTGGGCTCGCTCGCGAGCGCACGCGCAATCTCCAGGCGCTTGAGCGCACTGTATGGCAGGCCGCCCGCGATACGGTCTGCGTCCGGCCCCAGCCCTAGGAATTCGAGCAGCTCGCGCGCCTTGTCGGCGCAGTCGCGGTTCGCCCGCCGCACCGACGGCAGCCGCAGCGCGTGGGCCAGGATGCCCTTGGGCTCGTGCAGGTGGCGCCCTACCATGACGTTCTCCAGGGCGGTCAGCCGGAAGAAGATCTGCAGGTTCTGGAACGTGCGCGACAGGCCGAGCCGTGCGAGGCGGTGCGGATCCAGGTTGGTCACGTCCTGTCCGGCGAAGCGAATCCGGCCACGACCGGGACGGTAGATGCCGGAGATCATGTTGAACAGCGTGGTCTTGCCGGCGCCGTTGGGGCCGATGATGGAATAGATGCGGCCCTGGGGAACCGTAAACGTCAGGTCGTCCACCGCGGCGATGCCGCCGAATTGGATGCCGAGCCCTTCGACCTGGAGGAGGCTCATGCCGCCCCCTTTTCCGATCGCCGGCCGAGGCGCGCCGCGATCGCCGGCAGCAGCCCCGCCGGCAGGAAGATCATGATGACCATCATGATGAGGCCCAGCACCACGTGCTCGTAGTCGTGCAGGACGGTGAGGACCTGGGGCAGCGCCCGCAGAACCGCAGCGCCTACGACCGCTCCGAGGATCGAGCCCATACCGCCCAGCACGCTCATCGCGACCAGCTCGATCGATTGCAGGAACCCGGCCGACGTCGGCGTGATGTAGGCGTCCGAGAACGCCGCCATCGAGCCGGCGAGGCTGGCGTATCCCGCCGAGATGGTGAACGCGGCGAGCTTGTAGCGCGCCACGTCCACGCCGTTGACCGCGGCCGCGACCTGGGAGTCGTGCAGGGCGCGCAGCGCGCGGCCCGTCGGGCTGTCGACGATGTTGAGCGCCAGCCACATGCCGGCGAGCAGCACGCCAGCGCTTGTCCAGTACCACATGCGCGAGCCGCGGACGACAATGCCCAGGATATTGAGCCGCGCCACGCTCATGCCGTCGGGACCGCCGGTCCAGGCCGCCTCGTTGGTGAGCACCATGGCGACCAGGAAACCGAAGCCCAGCGTCGCCACCGCCAGGTAATGCCCGCGCAGCCGCAGGATGGGGCGGCCGGCGAGCCAGGCCACCACCACGCTCAGCAGCAGGCCCAGGACCAGGCTCGCGAACGGCGGGATGCCGAGGTGCGCCGGGCCGATCGCCACCGCGTAGGCGCCGAGGCCCCAGAACCCGGCGTGGCCGAGGCTGACCTGGCCGGCGAAGCCCATGAGCAGGTTGAGGCCGACGACGGCAAGCGCCGCGATGAAAATGCTGGCGCCGATCTCGTAGTAGAAGCTCGATGGGAATGCCAGCGGCGCCGCGGCGATCGCGAGGGCGAGCGCCAGGAGCGGAGCGAGGCGGGAGCGGCCGAGGGTGTCCATCACACCCTCTCGGTCCGGCCGCGGCCGAGCAAGCCGTTGGGCAGCGCGAGCAGCGTCCCCAGGATCACCAGGAAGGCCACGGCATCCTTGTACTTGGAGCTGACCAGGCCCGCGCTTAGCTGCTCGGCGACGCCCACCAGCAGGCCGCCGATCACCGCGCCCAGCGGGTTGCCCATGCCGCCCAGCATGGCGGCCGCGAACCCCTTCAGCGCCAGCAACGTGCCCACGTCGTAGCTGGTGAGGGTGATCGGCGTGATCAGCACCCCGGCAAGCGCGCCCAGCGCCGCCGACAGTGCGAACGACAAGGCGATCATGCGGTCGGTGTCGATGCCGACAAGCTTGGCTGCCAGCCGGTTGCTGGCGGTGGCGGCGATCGCCTTGCCAGCGAGCGTGCGCGCAAAGAACTGCCACAGCAGCACGAGGGCGGCGGCGGTGCCCGCCATCACCCACACGGCCTGCGGCAGCAGCGTCGCGCCCAGGACGTGGAACGGTGCCTCGCCCGTGAAGGCGGGAAAGCGGTGGAACTGCTTGTCGAACACGACCTGCGCCAGGCCGCGCAGGAATATGGACGCGCCGATGGTGATGATGATGAGGGCGACGACCGAGGCCCCGCGCGCCGGCGCGATGGCGAGCTTGTGCAAGGCCAGACCCACGGCCACCGCAACCAGGATCGCCAGCGGCGCCGCGATCCACAGCGGCACGCCGGCGGCGTAGAGGAAGAACGTCGTCATGCCGCCGATCATCACGAACTCGCCCTGGGCGAAGTTCACGACCTCGGACGCATTGTAGACGATGGTGAAGCCAAGCGCGACGAGCGCGTAGATGGCGCCGACCGTGAGGCCCGAGAACAGGAACTGCATGATCTCAGGCATGTTCGGCGACAAATCCCTGTTGTGTCTCAGGGTTGACGGCGGCGGCTTTGGAGCTGCCGTCCGCCGTCCCAGTGTCGTAGCCTCTACTCAACCAGCGTCCAACCGCCCTTCTTGATCTGGAGCATCCGGAAGGCGCTGAGGTCGAGGCCCATGTGGTCGGTTGGCGACATGTTCACGACTCCTCCCGTCCCGATGAAGCCCTTGGTCTTCTCGATCTCGTCGCGGATCTTCTCGCCGTTCACAGACCCTGCGCGCTCGATGGCCTCGATCAGGATGTTGAGGCCGTCGTAGGCGTGGCCGCCAAAGGTCGAGACCGGCTCTTTCGCATAGTCGACGAAGTCCTTGGTGTAGCGCACCACGACCGCCTTCTGCGGATCGCTGTCGGGAAGCTTGTCGGCAATGAGCAGCGCGGCGGCCGGCAGCCTCACCCCCTCGGCGGCGTCACCGGCGGCATCGATGAAGCCCTTCGAGGCCACACCGTGGCTCTGGTAGAGCGGCACGGTGAAGCCGAGCTGCTTGAAGTTGCGCGTGACAATGGCGGGGCCCTGGCCGAACCCGGGGTTGAGCACGGCCTGCACCCCGGCCTTGGCCTTGATTTTGGTGAGCTGCGGCGTCATGTCGGTGTCGCGCGGCCCATAGGTCTCGTCGGCCAGCACCTCGATGCCGTAGTTGCCGGCGACCTTCCTGCACTGGTCCTGCATGGACTTGCCGAACGCACCCTGGCCCGAGATCATGCCGATCTTGGTGATCGCCTGCGCCTTCATGTGGGAGAAAATCTTCTCGCACGCCATCTTGTCGGTGTGCGGGGTCTTGAAGCAGAACAGCTTCACCGGATCGACGATGATCACCGCGCCGCCCAGCGAGATGAACGGCACCTTGGCCTCCCCGAACAGCGGGCACATGGCCATGGTGTCGCCGGTGGTGGAGCCCCCCACCTGGGCGACCACCTTGTCATCCTCGATGAGGCGGGTGGCGAACTGCTTGGCCTTGGCGGCATCGCCGCCCGAGTCGTAGATGATGATCTCGATCTGCTTGCCGAGCACGCCGCCCTTGGCGTTGATCTGCGCGGCGAGCATCTTGAGGGTCTTGGCCTCCGGATCGCCCAGGAACGAGGCGGGCCCCGTCACCGCGAGCACGGCGCCGATCCTGATCTTGTCCTGCGCCGGCGCCTTGTCCGGAAGAACCAAGGCGAGCCCGCCGGCAAGAGCGGTGCCGAGAACGATGCGTCTCGAAAGCATGTCGTGCTACCTCCCTACTGCTGTTGACATCGTGGTGCCGCTGTCCGGCGCTCACGCATCCCACACCATTCTCAGACAGCAGCCGGCCTGCGAACGCCCGCCACCCGGAAGCGACTGGCGACAAAGGCCGTGTCCGTCAAGCAGGCGTTGCCTGACGGATTGGCGCCCGTGACATGATAATCGCTGAAGGCCGCGCTTTGATTGACGAGCTGGGCTTTGAAGGCCGCCTCGGCATCGGCTTTCGCCGACTCGCCATAGAGCTTGCCGCTCGGGGTCTCGGGCGCTGCGCTCCGTACGTGCGCCGCGCGGCCGCTGTCAGGGCCCCCTCCAACACCGCGCGATGCGCTTCAAAATAGCGCTGCATGCGACCTCCCTGGCCCGCCCGTTGCCCGCTGGTTGGACCCGCTGGTTGGGCCCGCTGGTTGGGCCGGTCGAGCGTTCTCGTTGCTGCGAATTTATAGATTGACCGTCTGGACGGTCAATGAGCAAATTTACCGATTGCAATAAGAGAGGGCTCGGGAGGGGCTGACCGCCTCCATGAGCCTATCCGGCCTGGAGGATCGCCATGACGAGCACAAGCATCCTTGTCGAGGACAGCGGCGGCGTGCGCACGATCACGCTCAATCGCCCCGACAAGCTCAATGCCTTCAACGAGGAGATGCATGGTGCCTTGCGGGCCGCCCTCGCCGGCGCCGCCGGTGACAGCGTGCGTGCAGTGTTGCTCACCGGTGCTGGCAAGGCCTTCTGCGCCGGGCAGGATCTGTCCGACCGGGTGCAAGGGGAAGGCGGCCAGGCACCCGATCTCGGTCATACCATCGAGACGCTGTGGAACCCGCTGGTGCGCGCCGTCCGCGGTCTCGCCAAGCCGGTCGTGTGCGCGGTGAACGGGGTAGCTGCCGGTGCCGGTGCCAACCTGGCGCTCTCGTGCGACATCGTGCTGGCGGCCCGCTCCGCCCGCTTCATCCAGCCGTTCTGCCGGCTCGGCCTGGTTCCGGACTCGGGGGGTACCTTCTACCTGCCGCGCCTGGTCGGAGAGGCGCGCGCGAAGGGCCTTGCGCTCCTCGGCGATGCGCTCGACGCGCAGCGGGCGGAGAGCTGGGGCCTGATCTGGGCGGCGATGGACGACGCCGAGCTGATGACCGGGGCGCGCAAGCTCGCAAGCCACCTGGCAACGCAGCCGACCTATGGCCTCGGCCTGACCAAGCGCGCCATCCAGGCCAGCGCGGACAACCCCTTCGATGCCCAGCTCGACCTGGAGCGCGACCTGCAGCGCGAGGCCGGCCGCACGCCCGACTACGCCGAAGGCGTGCGCGCGTTCCTGGAGAAGCGCGTCCCGCAGTTCACTGGACGGAAGGCTTGAAGGAAGGCCCGGGACATGACGGATGACGCGCTGACGCTGGCGAAGAGATGCGCCGAGGCCATGTGGGCCAATGACCGCGCGACGCACGGACTTGGCATGGAGCTCCTGGAGGTCGGGCCGGGCCGCGCCATCATCGCCATGACGGTGCGCGAGAGCATGGCCAACGGGCAGGGCATCTGCCACGGCGGCTTCATCTTCGCGCTGGCCGACTCCGCCTTCGCGTTCGCCTGCAACGCCTATGGCCCGATCGCCGTGGCGCAGCATTGCGCGGTAACGTTCCTGCGCCCCGGGCAGGTCGGCGACCGCCTGACCGCCGAAGCCGTCGAGCGCATGCGCGCGGGGCGCAGCGGCATCTACGACGTATCCGTCAAGCGCGCCGACAGGACGCCGATCGCCGAGTTCCGCGGCCATTCCCGCGTCGTCGATGGGACATGGGTGGAGAAAGCCTAGTGTTGTGACTCCGACGGATCGTACTGTTGTCATCCCGGCACTTGTTGCCGGGATCCAGCTCACAAGTAACGCCGGAGCGCGATGTGGGGTGGATCCCGGGCACAAGGCCCGGGATGACAAACTGGCTGTAGCGTCGGAGACAGGACAC
>JBAPMW010000321.1:0-1981 GCA_049278815.1 Hyphomicrobiaceae bacterium | reverse complement strand
CCGCCGAACAGCCTGCGTCCGACGCCGGGCTCGGCGGCGCCATAGAAGCCGTGCTCGTCCTCGCGAAGGCGAGCCTGCGCATCGGCATCCGGCTGAAGCTGCGCGACCGCCTGATCGCACTGGAGCGGCTTGCTCGACGAGGCGGGCTTCCGCCCCAGGACGCCGCTCAAGACCGCCTACCGCCGCGATTGGCTGGACCGCACGCTCGCCGAGCTCGCCCAGCGCGAAGTGGTCGAAGAACGCGCCCACCTTGTCGATGAACGGCAAGCCGGCGAATTTGTCCACGGTGGCGATCAGAAACGCCGGCAAGCGTCGGTAGATGGCGTGGGGCGCACAGCACCCAGACATCGGAGCGGGCAAGAGCGTGCGCCCACAGCGCCTTCTCGCCGGCGTCGAGCATGGCGATCTCGCCGTCGCGCAGGAGGGCGGAGGCGCGCTCGACCTTGGACACCGTATGCACCGCCTTGAGGTCGCCCAGGAGCGTCTCGCGATCGATCTGCTGCTCCTTGCGCCGCCGCTGGAACCCGGTCTGGGTCTCGGTCACGCACTCGTCCACCGTTTCGAGCGCATAGCCCCCGCGCAGCGCCCGCCACGCGTTGACGCGCCACGCCTCGATGATGGCGTTGGTATCGACCAGCACCGGTCCCCCCCAGCGCGCCATGATGCCCCCCTTACGCGCCCCCTTTGCCACGATGCGCCCCCTCTATAGCTCGTAGGGCGCCGGGACGCCGTGCTCTGCAAAGAGATCGGCGAGATCGTCCACAGAAAGTCCGAGCAAGCCCGCAATCTTGCGGTTGGAGATGCGGCCCTCGTCCACCGCGCGGGCGACGATCTCGACGAAGCGCTTCGAGTAGAGCGGCGGCGCCGCGCCGGCGGCCTTCTTCTTGCGGCCGTTGAAGCGCAGCGCATCGGCCGGCATTTCGCGCGCCTCGGCCCGGTCGAGGAGGCCGAGGGAGACGAGGCGCCAGAGCAGCGCCGAGGCTGTCACGCCGAGGCGGTCGGCGGTGGCAGTGAGCGCGGTGGTCAGCGCCTTGCCGGTGAGGGAGCGCCAATCGGCGGCCGGCTCGACCACACGCTGCGGCATCAGCAGGGCGGCGGCGAAGGCATTGGCGAGCTGCTCGACGCGGGAGGCGCCGCCGGTCTCGGTGGCGTCCTCGACATGGGAAGGGGGCATCGCCTCCCAGGTGAGGATGTGGAACAGCTCGTGCGCGAGGTCGAAATGGCGCCGGCCCGGCACCTCGTCGCGGTTGATGAGCACCACGTCGAGATCGGGCAGGCGGCACGCCGCGCCCGAGACGCCGGCGTGGTTGGGCGTGACCATCAGCACGAGGATGTCGAGGTCGCGCTCCATCGCTTCGGCGAGGCGCGCAGAGGGAATGTCGCCGAGGTTATACTGCGCGGCGAAGCGCTCGCCGGCCTCGGCCGCCTCCTCGAAGCGCGAGGTCTTGGTGAGGCGCAGGGCGCGGCGCTCCAGCGGCGGCTTCTCGCCGATCTGGGTTCCCAGCGTGCGGAAGGCGGCGATGAGCTGTCCGGCCACGCGCTCATAGGCGCCGAGCACCTGGGCGGGCACGCCGCTCTGGCGCCAGTTGAAATGGCCCTCGCCAACCAGGCGGAAGGGATCGGTGAAGTACTCCAGCGACGCACCCAGCTTCTCCACCGCCAGCAGCAGCTCCTCGGCCGAAAGGCGGCGCTCGCCGGTCTCGATGGCCGAGACGGTCTGGCGGTCCTTGAAGCCGAGCACCCGCGCGAGGTCGTCCTGCGAGAGCTTCTTCTCCTCCCGCAGGGCCTTCAGCCGGGTGCCTATGGTGGTGGCGCTCATGCGGTCTATCTAATCTTGCGAAATGGCGATTGCAAGATTTTATTGCGACGAGGCGAGATGGGGTCAGACCCTGCGGGTCTGACCCCTTGGCACCACCTCGCGTAGGCGAAGTAGGCGTAGGTTGGGTCAACCCCGGCGAAGGCCGGGGGCAGACCCAACACA
>JBAPMW010000320.1:0-2633 GCA_049278815.1 Hyphomicrobiaceae bacterium | reverse complement strand
GGCCGTTGATAGAAGGCATTGGCTACGCCGTTGCATCCGACCGTCTTGAGGGTCACCTCGATGGGCAGCTGAAACGGCTGGAAAATCTCCGCCAGCCTCTCCAGCGCACGGTGCTGCCGCAGGAGATCGTAGAGCGCCTGGTGCTCCGGATTGCCCGGAGGAGCATATTCGACGCGGATGCGCGAGGACGCTGCGTGCGCGATCGACGACGCTGCCAAGGCGACAAGCACGGCGCCGAGCGCGCAGATCCGCAAGCAGCGCGATGTTGACGGTCGCATCGGATCACCCGCGAAGGACTCTGGCGCCGCGAGAGCAGAGGTTCACCTGGTCCCAAGGGCCTTGCGGTCGCGCGAGGCAGGGCTCAGCGCATCGGCAGAGGTATCGTGTCCCAGAAGTCCTGCATGGCCTGGGGCGTCGTTTCCGCCGGCTTTGCATCCACGATGTAGAGCTTGCCGCCGGACCGCACGATGACTGCGCCTTCCGAGACCTCCTTGGCGTCGACCATGGCGAGTTGCGCGGCCTTGCCGCCGGCGCGCCCCTTGTGGATCTTGAACTCCTCCAGGTCTACGAACAGGCCTTCATTGTCGCTGAGGTCGCCGAGCACCTGGCCGCCGGCTTGCGCATGGGCGAGCGTGGGCCCCGCGCCGCCGAGGCCGATGGCAGCGGTCCCGGCCAGAAAGGTGCGCTTGGATACTGGCATCTGGGCTCTCCTCGATTGTCGCTTTTCTACGGGCAGGCTAGCTCCGACGCCCGGGGAGTAAATCGGTAGAAACCCTGCAAGGGATGAGGGGAAACCTCACGCCCGAGAACGGCCGTACGTCGGTTGCTCTGCGTGCCGCTCGCGCTGCGGCGTGGGGTCCTTTGCCTGCGTGGATACCGAGGCTGATGCATCAGCCGTGCACACCTCGCGGCCGAGTGAACCGGCGCGCCGGCATCGCGCTTGTCCACCGTGACGGCCCGGACCGGGCGCGGCTCCTGCGAGATCGTCTCGACCTCGCCCTCGCAGGCCGCGAGCAGGGCGGCAGCGGCCGCCACCAGGACCGCCGGTCGCAACATGCGCAGTACCCCCGTCACGTCGCTCAGGCTACCCGCTGGCATGGTCGATCTGGCCGCTTTTGCAGGGCGCCCACGCAATCGGCCGCGCACGCTCCATGCCGTTGGGCGATGCAGTCTGGCGAGGCTGTCCGACTGACAAACCCGCATGGAAACACCGATTGACGGGACACGCGAAGGCCCGTGCCCCAACGCTGTCACCGTGCGGCGGCTGTGGGCGGTTTCCTATCGGGCGTAACCCTGAGCTGGGCCGAGGGGCAGGCCCGATGGGGATTGCCGCGGTGGAGGCCATCGGCCGGGCGGTGCCGTTCCCGTTGCCGGTGGATTTGGTGGGGGTGAGGGCGGGCGATCGGCCGGAGTTCGCTCCGCTCGGCGACGGAGAGGCTATTGCCTTGCACGCTAGAACAGCAGGTCACTGCGAAGTGAGAGAGCGCTCCTAAAGAGGGGATGGATGCAAAGTATCGGATTCTCCGATTTTCCTGCATGGGAAAGAAGAAGCTCAATGTCATCCCCGTGGTCAAATATGTAATTTTCGGACGAGTCTGCTCCTAATACACCGAAGAAACCAAACCACAGCATAATTCTGATAAATCGAGCGGTACGGGTCTGGTCCTTGAGCTGTCGATTAACGATCCGCTCGACATTGCGCTGATCTAGGCGGGTACTCTCCTTAGCAAAACCATAGATGATCTTGTCGGCTTCCGGAAATACGTCGCGAACTTCATAATTCAAGTCACGAAGCATATCTGAGGAATAGGCGGCAACAGCTCTTTCGGAGTCCTCAGGGGACAGAGCGGATCGCCCAGCGAGAGCGGCATTCGACAGAGAAAGCTCGATAAGGTCGAGAAGAGACCTAGGACGGCGCAAACAGTGGCGAACTAAGTAGTCAAAGAGGGGTTCACCTTGGACATTCCCCTGGGCGATGTCCGACCATTGGAGCGGCGGATCGATCTTGAGGTCTGCGCTTGCAAACTCCAGGTGTCGCTCAACCAGCTGCCGCAATAGCTCGGGTTCGCGCCACTGCACGCGCACGGCGCTCTCCTTCCCGCGGTCGGTAGCCTCAGCGAGCAGCCAATCGTAAACATCGTCACGGAGAAAGATGACGGTAGAGATGGAAGCGTTTGCCTTGCCGGCAGCCCTCTCAACCCTGCGGCCGGCATCTATAAGGCACTGAACGATACGCACGTCACTAGCCGAGACACCGGCCGTGGTCCAACCGCGATCGAGATTATCGACGAGGATGAGCGTCTGATTTTTGAGCGATACGTAGCTGACAATCGTGTTGCGCAGCTTCGGGAAGTCGGTTCGGTAAATAAGTTCGCTGATTTTTGGTGTCGTCAGGATCTTTGCCGTCCCAGTATCGATCTCGGGTCGGACTTCATTGCGGAGACGATTGATCAGTTGAAGCAGGCGTTCCGGAAAGTCACCCTCTCGGAACTCGTCGACGTTCTCGTATGTGTCTCTGAGAGTAACGTATGGCTCGGTCAGGCGCCTGTCGCGCGTATAAATACTGCGGTCGTCGTCGATGATCTTGTGGGCCAGCTCTAGGTAGAGAACGTACTCCCAGAATATTGTAAGCG
>JBAPMW010000319.1:0-3801 GCA_049278815.1 Hyphomicrobiaceae bacterium | reverse complement strand
CGGCACGCATCGTCTAGCCCCGAAGGCATCCAGACCCACCAAAATGGCCCTTCGGGCTTCACCGCGTGCCGCGCCTTGCCCTCAGGCGCACCTTGATAAACCTGGTTAATCCCGATGTTTTGCCCGTTGCCAACGTGAGGGTCGAGGGTTCAAATCCCTTCGCCCGCTCCAATGAAATCAAGCCGTTGGCCCCAATTGGCGCTCGCTCCCGCGTTGGGCTCCGTGAGCCGCGGGCTGAGCCGGTTGGGCAGCGCGGGCGACCCCCCTTCTCCATCGGCCCCATCGTCGCCATATGCCGGCCAGACCCACCGCAGACGCGAGGCCGTGTCATGCACCGGCTCTACATGATCGCTGCCGCGCTGGCCGTTGCCGGGGCCATGCTGGCCTTCCATGGCAGTGCCGACGCCCAGCAGCAGAGAAAGAAAGAGGCGAAGCCGCCACAGCCGCCCAGGGTCATCATCGAGCGTGACCGGTGGCGGTACGGCCCGCCGCAGCAGCCCGAGCCCAAGTACTATGGGCCCGCGCCGTCCATACAGCCGCCCATGGACCGCGTGCCGCAGCCGGCTCCCCTGCCGCAACCGCCGATCAACCGCTGAGCGCCGGCACTCAGGTCTCCGCAGCGGGCCTCCGCAGCGCCGGGCGCGCCGTCTGCCACGCCCCATGCTCCCTACAGGCGATCGCTGTCGCCGTGCGCAGGGAGCGCCGGCAACGATTGCAGGTGCGCAGATCGCCCGGACCGAGGGGAACCAAGGCAAGCGCCTGCGGTTCTCCTCCCCGTGTCCGCACTCGTGCCCCGGAGTGCTCGGGCTCCAGCATTGAACCTGGCAACCCACGCGGGAGCCGCCTCATGCGCCGACGCCCACCCTATCTCGAGATCGCCTTGACCGTCGCCGTCCTGGTGTTCGTCGCCCTCGTGGTCGCCGGCGGCTTCGGCCGGCCGGCCGACAATATCGCGCAGGCGACCTCCGGTCCCGAGTAGGCGCGACCGGAAGCGAGACCAGCCCAAATATCTGAGCCGACACACAGATTTGCACATGGATGCGACAACCGGCCTTGACGTTGCCCTTATGACCCCCCTCAATAAATCCTGGGTTGTGCGCCGCGCGATCACACCGCATGATCCAAGGCACGACCCAAGTCGTGATTCAAGTCCGGCCGCTGTTTCCGGCCCCTCGTAAGCAGGGAGTACGCGAATGTCGAAGCCCCTTGTCCATCAGATTGCAGAGCGCGCGCGCGGGTACATCGCCGATCCGCGCAAGTGGACGCAGTACGCGATCGCCCGGACCGGCAACAACCGCCACTGCGAGCCGACGGATGCCAAGGCAGCGCGCTTCTGCGCCTACGGCGCCATCCTGCGCGCCGCCTACGACATCGCCGGCAGCGACGACCAGGCCCAGCGCCTGGCCGATCAGGCCGCCATGTTCATCATGGGCCGCGACAGCCCCTATGCGGCCTTCGAGGAGCTGATCGCCATCAACGACGGGCAGCGGGCCAGCGCGCGCAAGAACGTCCTCGACCTGTTCGACAACGCCATGGTCAACGCCTAGCGTCCCGAGAGGCCCTGAGCGGGGCGGCACGCGCGGGCCCACACGGGCCCCGGGCAAAACGTTGAGCATAGACGGGGCGGCGGCGCTGGTGCTGAGCGCCGCCGCCCTTTATGTTGGTCTCCAATCCTTATCGAAAATCCCCGGCGATGCCGTCCGCATGGCCGCAACCAGAGCCATAAGGCAGCGAGCCGCGAGGAGCGCCGAGGAAGACATGTCCAAGAGCGAGACCGTGTCCGAGACCAAGTCCTCCCATCGCCGAGCGCAGGCCCACGATGTGCTGGCCGCGGCGCGCGAATGGATCGCCTCGGAGGGCCGCGTGGCGCTGGCCACAGTGGTGGGCACCTGGGGCTCGGCGCCGGTCCCGGTCGGCGGGCAGATGGTCATGGCGCCGGACGGCCGGTTCGAGGGCTCCGTGTCGGGCGGGTGCGTGGAGGGCGAGATCATCGCCGAGGCCGAGACAGTGCTGGCGGACGGCAAGGCCAGGACGATGAAATTCGGCGTCGCCGACGACACCGCCTGGCGGGTGGGCCTGCCGTGCGGCGGCGAGATCAAGGTGCTCCTGGAGCGGCTCGACGGCAGCGACGGGCTGAAGCTCGTCGAGCGCAGCCTGGACGCCCGCTCCAACCGGCGCGGCATGCTGGTGAGGACGCGGCTCGAGACCGGCGCGCGCGAGCTCTTCGAGCGCGGCGACGAGCGGGCCGATGCCCTGGTGCGGCAGCACCTGGAGGCCGGCGAGAGCGGCCTCATCGAGACGCCCGAGGGAGAGGTCTTCCTGCACGCCCTGGTGCCGCCGGCACGCGTGCTGATCATCGGCGCCACTCACATCGGCCAGATCCTGGCGCAGCTCGTGAAGATCGCCGGCCATGAGACGATCGTGATCGATCCGCGCACGGCCTTCGCCGCCGAGGCGCGCTTCCCCGACATCCGCCTCGATACCGAGTGGCCGCAGGACACCATCCCAAAGATCGGCCTCGACCCCTACACGGCCGTGGTGGCGCTCGCCCATGTCGGCCACATCGACGACGAGGCACTGAAACCGGCGCTGCGCTCCAGCTGCTTCTACATCGGCGCGCTCGGCTCCATGCGCACGCACGCCAAGCGCACCCAGCGCCTGAAGGACGCGGGCTTCACCGACGAGGAGCTCAAGCGCATCCACTGCCCGATCGGCATCAACATCGGCGCCCAGAGCCCACCGGAGATCGCCATCTCCATCATGGCGGAGATCGTGCTCGCCCTGCGCGGTCCGCGGGTGTTCCGGCCGGCGTGAGAAGGGGTGAGATGGTGAGCTCGGGATGGCGCGTGCGACGAGATTCGTTCTCCACTCGGAATGGCAGGGTCGACCGCGATCAGGGGCGCCTCCCTGAACCTCACCATCTCACCACTCACCATCTCACCTTCCAGACTCTTTCCGACTTCGACTGCGAGGAGACACCGACGCCATGCTCGACGCGTACATCTACCTGGGACTGCGCACGCCGTTCGGACGGCACGGCGGCGCACTCGCGCGCGTGCGGCCCGACGACCTTCTGGCCTGCGTCGTCAAGGAGGTGGCGGCGCGCTCGGGGTTCGGGGTGGACTCGATCGACGACGTGCAGATCGGCTGCGCCAGCCAGGCGGGCGAGGACAGCCGCAACGTCGCGCGCCACGCGCTGCTGCTCGCCGGCCTGCCGACCGAGACGCCCGGCGCCGTGCACAACCGGCTGTGCGGCTCCGGCCTCAACGCCATCGTCGGCGCTGCCCATGCCGTCACCTGCGGCGAGGCCGACGTCTGCGTCGCCGGCGGCGTGGAGAGCATGAGCCGCGCGCCGTTCGTCGTCGGCAAGGCCGAGCAGGCGTTCTCCAAGGACTTCAAGGTGTTCGATTCCTCGCTCGGCGCGCGCTTCCCGAACCCCAAGATCGAGAGCCTCTACGGTGCCGACACCATGCCGCAGACCTCCGACAACCTGGCGCGCGACTACCAGATCTCGCGCGAGGAATGCGACGTGTTCGCGTTGGGCTCGCAGGAGAAGTACGCCAAGGCCGCCAAGGATGGGTTCTTCCAGAGCGAGATCCTGCCCGTCACGGTCCCGCAGGGCCGGGGCAAGGCCGACCTTACGGTGAGCGAGGACGAGCATCCGCGGCCCGAGACGACCATGGACAACCTCGTCCGGCTGAAGCCGCTCCACCCCGAGGGCGTGACCACGGCCGGCAACGCCTCGGGCATCAACGACGGCGCCGTGGCGCTGGTGATTGCGAGCCGCGATGCCGGCGACAA
>JBAPMW010000318.1:0-5303 GCA_049278815.1 Hyphomicrobiaceae bacterium | reverse complement strand
GTAATATCCCGATCCGTCACCATACCGATCAGCCGGTCGTTCTCGCCTACAGGGATCGCTCCGATATCCAGATCGCGCATCTTCCTGGCAACATCTGCGAGCGCCGTCTGCGGTGTGACCCACTCGGCGCCCTTGTGCATCGCATCCTTGACCTTCATGGCATATCTCCATCTAGACCTGATCTTTTCCTGCCCCCGCCATAGGAACGCTACTCGTGCTCCACCGATCCCAAGTTGATCGGCGTCAACCGGCATGCCGGAAGCTTACATGCAGCTTCCCTGCGCGCGACGAGCCGGTACATGGCGGGCCTCGGGCCAAAGATTGCGCAACTCGCTGGGGAACACCCTGATCAGCTTCTCGATCTCGCCCGGATCGATTTTGTCGCACATGACCTCGAAGACCGCGCGAACCGCATGCTCCGGATCGAGACGGAGACCGCGCAAGACGTGGCAGTTCACGTGCTCGAGGAAGTCCTCCGTGAGGCGCTCCTTAGTCGGCGTTCCGGACATACGCCAGCCTTCATAGTAGAAGCCGCGGACCAGCATCGGCAGCTGTGCGCCGAGGTGCACGGCGTTCTCGGGGCCGATCCGATCCCGAACGGCATGCAGCGTCCTGCTCAAGACCCGATAGGCGAGCCGGCGATCCTCGGTGCCGAGGCGCTTCATGAGGTCCTTCAGCCACTGATTGGTGTGCTGCAGGGTGGTGTTGAAGACGTCGAGTCCGGTTGTCATGGCTGGAGCTCCCGGCATGGGCCAATCCATGGATCGGGCAGCGCGGACCCGGGGACACTGATCTGGATCAAGCCGCGCCTGAAGGCGATGCGCTTCCCTCCGGTCGGTACAGGAGCGTTTACGGCCATGCCCTACGCAACCAACGACGAACTCCCGCCGCGCATCCGGCGGCACCTGCCCCAGCATGCGCGGGATATCTTCCGCGAATCCTTCAACGGCGCTTGGCGAACCTATGGAGCGCGGGAGCCCGATCGCCGGGAGGAGATCGCAAACCGTGTCGCCTGGGCGGCGGTGAAGAAGAGCTACCGGAAGGTCGGCGACGACTGGGTGCCCCACGGATAGCGGCGCCGATCGAGGCTTGGATCGCAGTCACCGCGCCGGCGCCGATGCGGCTGGTTGGGCGGCATCACAGTCGACCAATCTCGAACTCCTGGCAGGACAGGCCGAGCATCGACAGAGCCTCCTCCAGCTGATCGCTGAGGAGCGGCATGCCAAGGAGGTAGTCGGCGGTATGCGTCGTGCGGGTCCTGTGGGCGCGCGCCGCTTCAGCGCGCAGCTCCGGCCAGTCCTCGATCGCATTGTCGTCGCGACCGAGCCAGGCCAGCGCCACCAGATCGATCTGCTCGTCCTCGCTCAGGCTGGAGATAAACGACGTAAGCTCTTCAGCGACTGGATCGTCGCGGTGGTCCTCGAGAACGCCGATCATATTGTCGTCGGATGGATTGGACCCGGCATCGGGCTCTGTGACGACATCCTTTACGTCGAATGCGCGCGCCTTGACGATAACAAAGCACACTTTCTCGGGCGAGATGGTCAAGGCCGGCGACTCGTTGCCCGAGATCCGTTCCCTCGGCGCCTGTTGGATTCCCATGATGCTCTCCCAGATCCGCAACTTGCACCGTGCAAGCGTATCTTCATGGCTAAGCCGGGCGCCCGAACCCTGGGTTGACCTGCATCAACTCCGTCCAAGGTGCCCGCTGCTCTGAAGCCCGGCCAATCCGCACGTTGCGCCGAGCCGGCGTCACGGCAGATGGTTCTTGCTGACCGGATGCACGGACGTCGCCTGCGGCCCCTTGTCGCCGACAGCCTCTGAGAAGCGAACCTCCTGGCCGACCTTCAGACCGTCGAACTTGCCGCCCGCCACGCTGTTGCGATCAAAGTAAATCTCGCGTCCATCGGCGGCGGCAATGAACCCATGGTCCCGTTCAGGAGCCAGCGCGGCGATGACACCGTGTGGCGGGGGCTCGTGCGACTTGACCTCGCCGTCGAGCCTGCGCACCTGGTCCTGCAGCTGGCGGCCGGCCGCGTCGAACACGTCCCGGATTGTGACGTATGCGTCCTCATGCCCCCCTGTCGCAGCGGGATGGCGGGTGATGTTGATGTGTTTGCCGCCGGGCATCGCCACATGAACGCGGACGCAGTAGGTGTCGCCCTTATGTCGGCGATGCTGGGGGCGGGCGATCACCACGCGGGCCGACGTGATGCGGTCATAGAAGCGCTCGAGTCTCTGCGCCTCCTTGCGCACGGCTGTTTCCAGCGCATCGGAGTGGCCGATGTGCTCGAAGACGATCTGAAGGGGCACTTGCATGCGTCAGGTTCCAGGGACCCGGTTAGGTTTCAGGGATTAGGTTTCAGGGGTCAGTCTTCAGGGAAGCAGCGTTGGGATCTTCAGCTTCTTGCGAGGAGGCATCGTGCCCCTGGCCTGCCACCCAATCCCCGGTCCCTGAAACCTGAGATGCCGCCTCTCAGCCGATGCGGACCCTGTCGATCACCGATGCGACGCCGGGAGCCGACCAGGCTGCCAGCTCGACGAGGTCGCGCTCGTACCAGGCCTTGACCTTGCCGTCGATGGTAACCGTGCCGTCCTTGACGGTGATGCGGATTGCGTCAGCCTCGATCTCGGCATTGCGCTTCAGCGCCGCCATGATCTTGTCCTTGACATCGGCGGCCGCGACGTGCGGTTGGACCTTGATGAAATTGGACACGCCAGCGACGCCGGTCAGCTTGCGAACGGCGTCCTCGCAGGCGCGTTTCTGATAGTACCAGGGTACCGAGCCCTCGAGCGTCACCCAGCCCTTCTCCACACGTACGCTGATTGCATCATCCGGTACGCTTGCGTCCCAGGCCATAACTTTCAGCGCGCGCTCTGCGATCTGGTCGTCGGCCGTCTTCTTCTCCGACGGATAGCGGACCTCGATCTCCTCGGCGACAGCCCGCACGCCGGCCACCCGCCGCGCGGCGCGTTCGGCCGCAAGCTTCTCCGCGTAGCTCGCAACGTGGCCCGTCAAGGTGACAACGCCGTTCTGGGCGGCCACGCCGATGTTGTTTGACGAGTGTACGCTCGGATCGAAGTCGAGCTCGTCGATGATGTCCTGGCGTAACGTCTTGTCGTCCATCTCTCATCTCCTCGAATACCAGCTCGCGCATCTTCGAGCTGCACAGGCAGTGCCATGCTGGCAAGCGCGCTTCCCCGGGCATTGATCCAGCGCAAATTCCGCGTCCATCGATGCACGGCCGGGACGCCTGCACGTCCGCTCATCCTGCGAGACCGGTCCGTCTCTTTGACCTGCGTCAAAAGCGGAGCCGAAACGCCGCGCTAAGAGGACGAATGCCATTCGAGCAAAGTGAGGAGCTCAACATGCTCGACAAGCCGGCCACAAGCGAAAGGGCGTCGGATCAGTTGATACCCACCGCATTCGGGATTCCTACCTGGCCAATCGGGTTCTGGGGACTTGGCGCTCCCAATGAGATCGGTTCGAACGTCAAGGTCTGGGAAGGTCTGACCGGGCTCGGGACCGAATGGGTGGACTTTGTGAACCGACGCCTGAAGGAGGACATCAACCTGCTGCCGCGACTTGCCGCCTGCAGGTGCGCGGAGGAGGTCTCCAACGTCTATGCCGAGTTCTGGCGCAACCTCGGCGAGGACTACACCAACGAGTTCGCAGCGCTGAGCAAGCTCTCCGGAGACCTTGCCACCAGCGCCTTCACAGCGAGCGGACGGAAGCCGCAAAGCTGAGGACCCGGCGAATCGCGCCCCATTCGCGAGTCAGACTGCCATGATTGCCCTCGAGGACTGTATCGCCCTCTGCGGCCTGACCGAGGAAGAGGTGCTGGCGCTCGCGGAACACGAGCATCTCCCCGGCGGCAATGACGATGCCGTACTGAAGCTCAACCGGCGCGCCTTCGACACGCTCACCTGCGAGAAGCGGCTCGATATCGTGCCGGGTGCCACGCACCTGTTCGAGGAGCCGGGCGCGCTCGACAAGGTCGTCGAGCTTGCCGGCGACTGGTTCAACTCCCATTTCGACGCGATCGCGACATGAGCAAGGCGTTTGCAGATCGCCGAGCGGCCGTCAGCATCCACTACCACGATTTGACGAGTTCAGCGACGACGACTGTCTCCTTTCTGGAACCGACATGCACTGGTCGGCAGACGACTGTACGAGCGCGAGAGCCGCGTCGAAGGGAGGTCTTAGCGCAATGAGCAGCAGTCGCAGGGCACTGTGCGTCTTGTGGGTCGCGGCCACACTCGGGCTGCCGTTGGCGGGATCCTATGCCCAGACGCCGGCGACGATCGCACGAGGCAGGGACATCGCCGAACGCGCCTGTGCGGGCTGCCATACGATCGACGGGCGCCAGGGCGGCACGTTCCTGGGCACCGACGTGCCGAGCTTCAGGGCTGTCGCAGGCAGGCCCTATCGCACGCCGGAAAGCCTCCATGCCTACATCATGACGCCAAGGCATCCGATGCCGGCGATCCCTCTGGAGCTCAATGAGATCAGGGATGTCGTCGACTACATCCAGTCACTCAAGTGAGACGACGGAGTTTTGATTGCCGTCAATGGCAGAAGGCCCTGCTCTGCCGATACCTGCGTGTACCAGCGACAAGGAGGCCTCTCCATGCAACAGTCGATGTCAGCCCACCGTGCCGCGGTAGTCAGCCAAGGCGCGCACGTCGTTCCAGTGCGCAGATGGCACCCCACCGGCCATCAGGTCAGCATCTTGTCGTCCCTCCTCATGGCTATTGTCGTCGGCGTCTTCTTCATTGCCATACGGGGGTGGAGCCCGTCGCCAGAGTGGCAGGTGCAGGCCGACTTCGCGGTCACGTGGATCCTCCTCACTTACATCTGGCTGCAGATGGGCACCTTGATCCTGGTTGGGGCGGGTTCGAAGGCTCGGATGTGACTTGACGCGCTCTCGTCGGTCGTGCCGCTGTTCCTGATCGTCTACGTCATTCTCCAGTACTACTCAGGCTACCTCGAGCTGTCCCCGTTCCTGGTCAAGACTGCATGGGTCACGGCCTACACCATGCTTCTGGACCTGGTCATCGATCTCGGGGTTTCCGTGCTGCTGAGCCGCCAAGTCGTCGACGTCGGCGCAAGGGGCGTCGGATAGGGCCAGCGAGCCCTGCGCTTCGCTCAGCGCAGCCGGCTGAGGACATCTCCGGGATCACTTTCAACATCCGGCGCTCCGCGCTTTTGACGCGGGTCAAGGCTGCAGGCGTGCCCAACGAGCATCAATGATGTTCCGCGTGCAAGAGGCCTGGAGGTCATCATGTTCAAACACATACTG
>JBAPMW010000317.1:0-9014 GCA_049278815.1 Hyphomicrobiaceae bacterium | reverse complement strand
ACCTGCCCGCCAGCGCTGCCACCCGCTGACGCGGCCTCAGCCGAACGTGCTATAGGCTGGCGAAAGATCCAGGTCGCCGGCGCCTTCCCGCGCGTGCCCAGCAACCCGGTCTTTCATGTTAACCTACGTGCTCGACCCAACCTGATGCGGTCGGGATCGGGATGCACGTCGTGCTGAAAGCGCGCCTCCGGCACGACGAGCGCGGCGATGCCGAGCGCGGCCAGATGCGCCGTCCATGCGATGCCGTCGGCGAAGCGCCTGGTCGTGTGGGCTTCGAGCAGATCGATGACTTTCCCCGACAGATTGTGCTCGCGCATATAAGCGAGGCCGGCGCCGTTGACGAGGTGCGTGGTGTCGCCAGCGTTGAGCAACTCCAGGAAGTTCAATCGGCTCTTTGAGCCCGTGGTCGGGGAATCGCTGCAGAGCAACACTCGCCCGGAGTTTTGCCCCTGTTACGAAACAGCAAGTTAGCTGCGACATGGCGACATGGTGCCCAGGAGAGGACTAGCATAGCTGAACAAAAACAGCCACTTAGACTTTCCCACCTGACCCAAATCGCACCGCCAGCAACCGGGTAATTCCGAACATCTTTCCCACCTGAGAGGACCTGACCACGCAGATGTCGATAGGAACATCCGGCAATCTGACTGGCTCTCGCCTCGACCAGTTGCGCGCCACTCGGGCACCTCCCGGCGCACGCGTTCATAGTCCTCAAGACCGATAAGTTGGGATCATGCGGCGCATCGACCTTTGCACCTAGGTGTTCAGACCCGGACAGAGGTCGCATCAGCTCGATGCTGAAAGAATGACGGGACGGGCATAGCCGAAACCGACCCGCTCCTGCTCAAGCCTCACGCCGGATCCCATGCGGTCACGACGCAAATCGTCATAGAGCGTCCGTTCTTCCGCATTGAGGCGATAGAGCTCGCCGGTATGCGGTGCCGCCTCCACGCTCCATTGTGCACGATGGGAGAGGAGGGTTGCTCGGTCCATCAACAGCGAACGCGTGCCCGGAAAGAGCGCACGCAGGCGGTCAAGGATAGAAAAACCGTGCGTATCGATGTCACCCCAGTAGGTGATGACACGTGAGGCAAGCCAGCGTGCGGGCGCAAGGCGGTCGATGCCGTAGCCGCTGCCGAAGACCAAGAGGCCGCCAGGCAGCCGAGGGAACGAGAGGAATGTCACCTCGTTCTCGACAATGAAGACGCGCGTGGCCCGCACATCCATGCCGGCAAACTCCGCAACCGGAACCGTGAGGTCAGTCAGCCCCGAGACGGCAAGGGTCGTATCGAGCAGGCGAAACCGTATGGTCACTGGCTTGATGGCGAGGCCGTAGCGGGCCTCGAAGCGGTGCACGCCTGTCGCCGAGCGATCGATCGCCTCGGCTGGCAGGAGCGCGTCGAGGAGCTCGCTCAGGAGCGCCTTGCGGCTCTCGACGAACTTGGTGTCGGCACCCGCCACGTCGATCTGCCGGGCGAAAAGGCCGGACCTCGGGTTGGCCACCATCCAGCCGACGACGTCGAGGATCAGCGGCCAGTCGGCTGCGTGCTCCAGCACCGTGAGCGATCGCCTGCCGATCCAATCGGCGAGCGCCGGCCAGCGTGACAGAGCCACTTGGGCGCACTCCAGGAAGCGGTCGGCATCCGCCTGCTTGCCGATGAGCGCCAGCGCGTCCTTGAGGGAGGGGAGGATCAGCGCTGTCGGAAGCCGGTTGCGCCCGAGCGCGCGCGTGTTGACCTCCTGCCATTCGATATCGAAGCCAGTCCCGGTGTGCCGACGCGATGCGCGCTCCAGCGCATGCACCCAGGCTTGCGCCTCCTCGAAAGAGGTTCCCAGCTCGCTGGGACGCGGGGCGCGCAGGCGGAGCGGATAGGGAAACGAGATGCCCGGCGTGCGGGCGGCGCTGGTATTGGACGGCTCGGCAGATTGGGGCGGCGCATCGGGTGCGTCGATCGCAAGCATCCGCTGCAGTAGGGCAACGAGCAGGTGGCCCTGCCGCCAGAGACGCTCCGTCTCGGCCCGAATGTCGGCGGACGTCGTCCAGGAGCTCATGGCAGCTTCACACCGTTGCAGCCGGCCTGAGCCCGGCCCGGCGCTCGCGCTCGACCCGATATTCCTCGATGGTCAGATTGCGCAGCAGCGAGCGCTTGCCGTCCTCGTTGTGCACGAAGCCAACGGCAGACACGTGCGGCTCGATCACATGGATCTTTTGCAGCGGCGTGGCGATGAGGAGCTGCAGCCCCATCTTCTTGAACAGCGTCAGCCCGAACTCGGCGGCCTCGTCGGAGCCGCGACCGAACGCCTCGTCGATCATGACGAAGTGGAACGCGCGCGAGCGGTCCGCCCCCTTCTCCAGCCCGAACTGGTAGGCGAGGCTTGCCGCCAGGATCGTATAGGCAAGCTTCTCCTTCTGGCCGCCCGACTTGCCGCCCGAGTCAGAGTAATGCTCGCGCTCGGTATCGTCAGCGCGCCACCGCTCCGAGGCCGAGAACTCGAACCAGTTGCGCACGTCGGTCACCTTCCGCGTCCACCTCAGATCGATCTCGACCTGACCGTCGCGGCCCCGGAACCGCTCAATGACGCGCTTCACCTCCAGGAATTTGGTCTCCGCATAGGCATTGTCCTCGCTGCCGGTGAGCGCCCCTTCGGTGCACTTGCGCAAGTCCTGCTGGAAGTCGCGGACATCGCCGTCCATCGTGGCCGTCGGCTCGACGGCGATGTAGGTCCCGTCGTGATAGTCGATATCGCGCAGCGACTCGTTGATGCGCTCGATGCGCTCGCGGATGGTGCGCTCCTCCTCGCGCAGCTTCGACTGGAAGCCCGCAACCTCGCGGATCGCATTCTCGTTAAGGAGCGACTTGAAGCGGGCCTCGAAGCGCGGCAACCCCTCCTCGCGCAGCTGGGCGAGCATCTTGCGAAGATCGTCCGCAGCCTCGACCGAATTGTCGATCTCGCGCGTTTCCTCCGGATAGCGATTGCGATAGCCGGTGATGACCGCGGCGATGCGTGCGCCGAGCGTGCGCAATCGATCCTGCCGCGAATCGATGCGGTCCTGCAGGACCTTGCGGATCTCGCTCTCCCGCGCGCTGCAGCCCTCGATGGTGAGGCGTTGCTCGCCCATCACCTCGGCACGCAAGGCATCGAGCGACGGCGCCGCCAACACGCGCCGATCCTCGCTCACCGCCGCGATCTCGGCCTCGGCAGCCTCGCGCTTGCGGTCGAGTTCGTCGCGCCGCTCGTGCAGCTTGGCCTCGTTGGCGTTGGCATCGTCGAGCTTCGTCCGCAGCTCACGCTTTGCAGTCTCCGCCTCCTGCTGGCGGATGCGCAGCGCCCGCAAGACATCGGACCCTTCCGTTAGTGAACGCCGCTCCTCCTCCAGCGTGGAGATCTCGCTCACGACGCTGGCAAAGTCGATGTCGGCGAAGCTTTGGAATGCGGAGAGCTGCGCGAGGCGACCCCGCCGCTGCGACAGCGCACCCGCCTGCGAGATGATGCCGGCGAGACTCTGTGCAACCTTCTGGATGGCTTTCTCAGACGCCCGAGCCTGCACCTCGAGCGCGGCGATCTTGGCGGCATTGGACCAGCCGAGCACGTAGCGCGTGCGATCGTCGATGCGATGACGGTCGTCCTTCTCATGGCGATCGCCGCCGCCCTTGATCTGGCCGTTGCGTGTGACGGCTTTTGTCTCGCGCCGGAACTGCTCCAGGCTCGCGCAGCAGATGTGGTCGAAGCGGCGATCCACCTCGCGCTGCAGCCAGCTGTAGAGCGGCGTATCCGCCTTGAGGCGCAGCTTCTCCGACAGGGCCTGCGTGTTCCGGCGCTGCCGTTGCGGGGTCACATCCTCCGGCACGCGGTAGTAGACAAGTCGCGCGCCGATGTAACCGTCGGCCCAGGCGGAGACCGCCTCGTAGTGTCGTGCCGGCACCAGCAGGGTTAGGGCGAAGTTGTGCAGCAGCCGCTCGGCCGCACCCTCCCATTCTGCCGCCTCGGGGCGGACCTCGATCAGTTCGCCGGCGAAGGGCATCGCATCGGCGCCGATCCCGGTCGCCGCACTGAGCTGCTCGCGCAAGGCGATCACCGGGGCCGGCAGATTGGAGCGCCGCCGCTTGAGCGATTCGATCTCGGCCGTCAGCGCCTGATGACCTTCGCGCTTGGTGCGTAGATCGTAATCGAGGTCGCTGCGCTTGTTCTGCAGCGTGCTCTCCTCATCCGCAAGCGCAGTGAGCTGCCCCTTCAGCTCGGTCAGCCGGTCCGCGAAAGCCTCCGGCGTCCTCGGTGCATCAAGCCCGAGCGCTCGGGTCAGCTCCGCGTAAGCGCTGGAGCGCCGTTGCCGATCGTCTCTGAGCCCTGCCTTTTGGCGCAGCTCCAGCTCGATCTGTCCGAGCCGCGTCCCGCCGTTGGCATTGATGTCGCGCTCGATCGCGAGGCGCGTCTGCTCGTTCTCGGCCTCCTTCAGCCTCAGGCCGGCGATGCGCTGAGCCATGCGCTCGATCTCACCATCGACGGTCTTGCGCCGCTCGTCGATGAGCCCGATGAGCAGCGTCGCCATGTAGGCCTTAAGCGCCTCGCGCGCGGCCGTGAGCCGGCTCAGGTCCAGTGCGACCTCGGCGTGCCGGTCGCAATCGGCGACGATGGGCGTGAGCATCTCGATCTGCTGGCGTGCCTTGACCACCTCGCCGTGCGCTCGGGTCAGGTCGTCGAAATGGCGGATCATCTGGTCGATCCGCGCCTCGACCGGAAACGGCTCAAGCATGTGGCGGCGCACGAACCCCGTCAGATCCCCGACGGTCTTCATCGACACCGTCTGCAGGAACAGGTCGATCGCCTGCTCGCCGGGGATGCCCAAACGGCGGCGGAACGCGGCGCCGTAGGACGGATAGTTGTCATGCACGTCGACCGCCGGCATGGCGCGCAGCCGCTTCCTGAGTGCGTTGATGTCGCGCCCGAAGCCCGTGAAGCTTGCCTCGATCGACAGTGGCTGCTCGGCCACGACGAAGAAGCGGGCGGGCGGGCCCACCTGCTCCTTGAACCAGAACACCTGTGCCAGCGTGGTGGTCTCGTCGAGGTCGGCGTTGTGGAAGCGGCCGAGGATCACGCTGTAGGTCGACTGCGGCGAGCGCAGGGAGACCGGCTTGGCCCCGCTGCCCGTGGAGGCGCGCTCGCTCTTGTAGGTGCCGAGTACGTATGAGCGCAGATCGCGCTCGTCGCGCTCGGCCTGGCCGGCCTTGTTGTAGCTGATGCGGTGCGCCGGCACGAGCAGCGTCGTGATTGCATCGACCAGCGTCGACTTGCCGGACCCGTTCTGCCCCGTGAGCAAGCCGTTGCCGCCCATGAGATCGAGCCGCCAAATGCGACGGTCGAAGGTGCCCCAATTGTAGACCTCGACCGACATCAGCCGAACCCCGCGGAGGCGGGACGGAGCGGCCGCGGCCCACGCGACTGTGTCTGTCGTCGTCGTCGCAACGGCGCCTTCCGCCTCTAAGAGATCGAGCAGGTCGTTCATCCGTCCCTCATCGCCTCGCGCGTCTGCCGGGCGTGCGCCTCATAGGTGGCCAGACCCTCGTCGAATGCGCTCAGCCACTGTGCATCGATGAACGCGGCCAGGATGCGGCGCACCTCGAACGCGTCGCCACCCCGCGCCAAGGGTCTCAGGAACCCAAGCTCGACGATCTTGTCGATGTCGCGGTCGCGCCTATCGGCCAGCTTGGCCTCGTTGCTCGAAGCCCCCCAGATATGACGCACCAGGTCATGGATCTCCTCGCGCGTCAGGACGAGCTGGCGCTCGCCGCTGCTGGCGTCGGCCTCGGCGAGGCGGCGACGCAGCAGCGCGAGCATCAGGCTGACGGAGAAGGTGAGCTGGCGCCGCGGCACCAGGCGCGGCAGCGGCGTCTCGCCTTCCAGCTCCGGCCGCTGGCGCAGATAGGCGTAGCCTTCGGCCTCGTTCAGAACGAGCTCCAGCCCAATCACACGGATATGATCCCGCACCTGCGAGGTGCACCTGAGCAGATCCTGCCAGACGCCCGGCGCATGCTCGCGCTCTACCACTCCCTTCATCAGTGCGATCACCGTGGTGGGCAGCGCATCACGTGGGCTTGCGGTCTTTGTGTCGCTCACGACAGGTGCCTCGCGCCGCTGTCGGCGTCGCCGGCGTCGCTTGCCGGGCGGACGAAGATCACCGAGGGCATGTTGGCTTGCCGCATCACGCCCTCGGCGTCGGACCAGACGATCGATGACCGTGCAGTGTCGTCGATGACGCTGCCCGGCTCCTCGGAGGCAATCGACAGATAGGCGACGAGCTCGGCGAGGCCCAGCTCCAGCGGATGCGTATCGACAAGCTCCGCGAGGGAGACTTGGTCGCGCGCCTGCAGCGCGCGCCAGATCTGGGCTTGCAGCCGCGCCTTGTCGACGTGGACGAGATCGAACAGCGCATCGGCCGGCACACCGTCGTCCCCCGTTCCGGGTAGGTCATCGTCGAGGGCGGGCTTGAGCGGCGGCGTGAACAGCGGACGATCAAGCGGCACGGCGACCTCTGGCGCCATCGCGTCAAGGGCCATGAAGTCGCCTTGAGGGGGGTGCGCGCTGACCTCGATGGCGTGCGTCTCGATCTCCTGAAGGAGGCGCAGGATGCGGCGGTTCTCCAGCCACGCCTTGTCGTCGAGGTACCGGCGCAGCTCGCCGGAGAGCTTGGCGACGGTGCGCTGCGTCGTCTCGGCCGCCGTCAGCCAATCGTAGTGCACCCGCCTGATCCGACGATCGGGCTTCAGGCTCCGCACGGGGTCGAGCGCCAGCAAGCGCTCGAGCAAATGCGTCAGCTCGTCCTGCCGGTCGGTCGACATCAGAAGATCGTAAAAGGCGCGGAAGCTGCGCCCCTGATCGCTCTCGGCAATCGCGTCGCGCTCGCCCAGGATGCGATCGAGCAGCTCGCCCTTGCGTCCATCCCACGACGAGATCTTGATGCGCACGTCGCGGTCGAGGTCGCGGAAACCTTGCTCCAGCGCCCTGAAGTCCGACAGCAGGCTTTGCGCGGTCTCTACAATCAGATGAAAACGGTCGCGTATCACGGCATCGTCGAGGATCGGCACGTCGCCAGCGCCGAGGCGCGCGATCTCGGCATCGATCGCGGCCCGCCGACGTTGCAGCTCGGCGATGCGCACGGCACCATCGGGCTCGGTGCCGGTGATCAGCTCGCGCAGCAGATCGAAGATCGTCCGCAGCCGCGATTCGGTGCTGATGAACGAGCGGCGGCCGAGGCTCGCGACCCATGCGAGAGCTGACTCCGTCGCGGGCGTGATGTCAAACTGCGCCTCATCGCTTCCGGTCACGTAGCGCTTGCGCAGCCAGCCGCTCTTGTCCGAGGCCCAGTCTTCGAGGTAGGCCTTGGCCTCGCGCGGGAAGCAATCCTCGCCGAGCTGCCGGCGCAGGCGGTGGAGATCGTCGTCGAGCTGGCGCACCAGCTCCGATTCCGGCATCTGGCGGATGTTCGGCTTCAGGAACACGCGATCAAGAAAGCTCCCAACCAGCGCCCCGTTCTCGGCCCGGAGCAGCCGCCAGGCCGGATGACTCGCGCGCAACGCTTCAAGGGTGAAGTAGTCCACAGGGGAGCCCCCCGCTCGAACGAATCACGACGATTGGCGTCGCGGCGAACGTATTGTAAACATCGGGCTCCTACAATCTACGAGAACCAATAGAGCGCAGCACGCCAGCGCCAATCGCCGTACATCCAATCGGTCACCTTTGACAGCTCGCTGAGCACGTCGGCTATACCGGCCTGAGCGCCTGTGAGCTAGGCATGCAGCAACCTCATCGCCAGGCGGGGGCTGATACGCCGGCCCACCGCACTCGTTCGTGCCTCGCACCAAGCGAACGAACGGAGCACGGGCATCACACGCGTGGCCAAGCTGCATCACGGGGAAACTGGGTCAAATTCAGGAGTAGCACTGGCAGGATGGGTTCGCGTCAAGTACCTCTGAAACCTGACGGAACCGCTGCGCCGCCCCATGCTCTAGGCGGCTCGGTTGGCTCCCGCACTCCTAGTTCGACGACAGCCGAGAATTGAACTCCCGACCCCCAGTCCCCAGGTAGCGGCTATTGCCATAAGACATTTATATTAAACGAATAATGTTTTGCAAGAGCCCCCGATAAACCCCGAATTCCCCCGCCGTTTGCAAAACAATCGCCGGCATTCTGCGCGCCATCCACACCAGGGGCGACTCCTCCGTCCTCCGCTGCAACGGCCAAAGGTGGGGGGACGCAGCTGTACCCACGCTGCTGCTCTGCCGGCACTCCGCTGCCGGAGGTGAGCGGAGCGGACCACCGGGACCAAGCCGAGGAACAACTGACGTGGTCGGTCTCGCTGATAACAATCTCGTGAAGTGGTCCGCTTCTGAGGGTATGCTGGAGTGCCAAGTCCCGGTCCCCCGCTCGTTGAGATTGCAGCGCAGCATTCGAACTATTTCAGCTCCAGGACGACCGGACCGGATACGGGAATCGGTGACACGGAGACCGCCGCCAGGATCCTCGAGCGTGTCGCGGAAGGAATCGAGGGTCGCGATCATGTTCGGGTGCCCCTTGGCAAGCGCCTCCATGTCGGTCCATTCGGCGACAATGCAGAACGTGCGCTCGCCGGTCTTGATCATGTTGGCGTGCACGAGGCCGGACCAGCCGGCCTCGATCCTCCTGTGGGCATCGAGGAATTCCTGCTCCCGGCTTGGCTTTACGCGGAAGCGCACAACGCTGAACGCAGTCATGGTCTTTCCTTTCACCAATGGACATGGCGGCTGCGTAATCAACGCGTTGTCATGGGTCTGTCCATGGCAGTGCCAGGATCGGACTCCCGATCCGTTCTCCAAACCCTCCGTCCCTCAACGCAATCTCAACCCCACTACCCTATCGGTAGGGGCTCCCGCGATAGCGGGCTCGTTCAATCGTCCTTGCCCGCCGAGCAAAGCTCACCGTCAATCCCGAATCCGCGTTAATTAACCTGGCCGCGGAGCCCTGCCCTATCCCCTGGGAGG
>JBAPMW010000316.1:0-2500 GCA_049278815.1 Hyphomicrobiaceae bacterium | reverse complement strand
TCCCTTCCTCGCGACATTTCATGAACACCGCCCTGGCCTCACCGCCAGGGCGGTGTTTTTGTTTGTGCCGGGAAAATCGTGCGTGCCAGGCGGGTCCCCGCGGCGTGCGGGCGGGGCCGATGCTGTTTGTGGACCGGTTGCGGGGAGCCGTCCCAAACCAGGCGCGTTGTTGGCGGGATCTGGCCCCCTCGCCGAGCGCCCGCGGCCTGGAATCGACATGGCGGCACGATAGGCGATCGCGGCGCGTGAGGATAATCTAGCCGTCACTTCGGCCGCAGGGCCTAGGTCGGACAGGGAAATCCAGGATGCCGCACCGCCAGATCCACCGCCTGCTGTGGCTCGCTTTCGCGGCCGCCATCGTAGTGCTCGGCTGGCAGTTCCGGGACCACATCGAGGAGGTGCTCGCCCAGCGCGGGACGCTGACCGTCGAGACCCGCGCCGACGGCGTTGTGCTGGACTGGCGCGGGCGGATCGAGGCGCCGCTGGCCGCACGGCTCGATGAGGCCTATCGCATTCACGCCGGCAGCGCCAAGCGCTTCGTCATCGCCATCGATTCGCCGGGCGGCTCGCTCCAGCACGGCCGCGACGTGATCGGCGTGATCCGGCGCATGCAGCAAACCCATGCCGTCGACACTCTGGTCGAGGACGGGCGCACGTGCGCCTCCATGTGCGTCGCGGTCTATCTCGCCGGCGCGCACCGGACCGCCGGCCCGCACGCCCGCTTCATGTTCCACGAGGTGAGCTACCGCGACAGCCTGTCGGGCAAGGTCGAGAAGGTGCCGGCGGACTCGATCGGGCGCGCGACCGATCAGTTCTTCGAGCGCTACCTGGCGCCGGCCGGCCTCGATCGAGGCTGGCTTGCGAGGTTGCGCGAGGCGGTGCGGGGCAGGAGCGTGTGGCGCACCGCGCGGGCGCTTGTCGAGGAGCGTACGGGCATCGTGCATGCGCTGGCGCGCCCGCGCTAGGGCCCAGGCCCCACCGCGTAGACCAGTTGCACCTTCACCCTTCAGCCGACCTGGTGATTACAGCGGGGTGGCTGCACCCGATTCCATTCCGAACTCGGCCGTGAAACGCCCCAGCGCCGATGGTACTTCGTCTCAAGACGCGGGAGAGTAGGTCGTTGCCAGGTCTGCCGAGGGGTAAAGCATCGAGAATCGAGATATCCCTTCTTCACAATGCCCCTTCCAAAAGCCGTCGCTCACCAGCGACGGCTTTTGTCGTTGTGGGGGCTTCGGCACCGGTGAGCCTGAGCTTCGCCGACCCGGGCCTCGGTCACTGACTTGCCGCCTTTGTGCACCGGGCTCGGCGGGAAGCGGGGCGTGGGCGGTGCAAGCCTCGCATGCGGAGCCGCACGGGGCCGGCCGCGGGCTCGCAACAATGTGGATGACTGCCGCGTGGGGCGGCATGGGGCGTTGCGCCGGCCAGGCCTGAGGATAGGCTGGTGCCATGAGCGAGATCGCCCGCCTCAAGATCACCCTCGACCACCTTGAGCCGCAAGTGCTTCGGCGCTTTGAGGTGCCGGTCGGTATCCGCCTGGAAGCGTTGCATCTGGTGATCCAGATCGCGATGGGGTGGGAGAACTGTCACCTCTACGCGTTCCGCACCGGCGAGGGCGAATGGTCGAGCGCCGATCCGCACTTCGGGGATCCCCTGGCTCTGCTGGCAGAGGAGACGTCGCTGGCGGAGCTGCTGCGCCAAGGCGGTGCGAAGGCTTTCCGGTACCACTACGACTTCGGTGACGACTGGGAGCACACCGTCAAGGTGGAGGCCGTTACCGATGCGGACCCGGACACGCTCTATCCTCGGCTGCTGGAAGCACGGCGGGCCTGCCCGCCCGAGGACTGCGGCGGCCCGTGGGGCTATGCGGAACTCCTGGCAGCGATCACCGATCCCGCGCACGAGCGGCACGCGGAGTTGAAGGAGTGGCTCGGCGAGGATTTCGACCCCGCCGCGGTCGACGAGGCCGCCATCCGCAAGAGCTTCAAGGCGCTCGCCGCTCCCCGCTCTCGACGGAAGGCGAGCTTCTCCGCCAAGCGGGCCGGCTGACCTGTCCGCGGCCAGGGCGTTGGGCGTAGACTGCATTCCCGGTGCCGTGGACCTTGCGTCTGCATGCCGGGACGTGCACCTGATCGGGGTGAGGTGAATGACCGACGATATCGACACGGATCGGGTCGACGATGCCGTCCTCGCCCTGCTGTTGCTGGGTCAGCACGACGGCATGCGCGCCTGGAAGGGCTTCGATTGGGACGCCCTCAACCGATTGCATGCGAAGGGTCTCATCTCCAATCCCGTGGGCAAGGCGAAATCCGTGGTCTTCACGCACAAGGGGCTGGAGCGGGCCGAGGCGCTGTTTGAGCAGATGTTTGCCAAGGCGAGATGAGGCTCCCCAGCGGGCAACCCATGGACGATCGAGAGCACGACGTGGGCGCTGTGACGCGCGCAGCCGGTGCCATGCCGGCATTCCGCCGGCTGCGGATGCTGGCTGCCGCTGCCGCGGTGG
>JBAPMW010000315.1:0-3119 GCA_049278815.1 Hyphomicrobiaceae bacterium | reverse complement strand
TTCTCGGGAAATCGCGCCACAGATCGTCCGATGTCTGCGTATGGTGCGGTGAAGCCGATGCCATGGGTCCAGTCCTCCTGGACCTTCAATGGCTTACGATTGAGCCGGATTTAAGGAGATAGGCATGCTTTCGAAGTCTGCTCTCCAAATTGCCCATGAAAAAGGCCTCGGCTGGTCGGCTGTGGCCGGTCCTGATTACTGGAAATATGAGGGCAAGACACTTTCGGAGTGGCGGGACGAAAAAGTGAGCGAAGAGGACTGAACAGTCCTACTGTGGCTTTAGGACCCCGATGAGTTGGCGCGTTGCGCCAACCCGCCCTCCCGGCTCACGAAATCCCCAGCAACCGCAGCGCGTTGTCCTTCAGGATCAGCGGCCGCACCTCGGGCCTGATGGCGATCTTCTCGAAGTCGGCGAGCCAGCGGTCGGGAGTCAGCACCGGGAAGTCCGAGCCGAACAGCACACGGTTGCGCAGCAGCGTGTTGGAATACTGGATCAGGTTGGCGGGGAAGTACTTGGGCGACCACCCCGACAGGTCGATGTAGACATTGGGCTTGTGGGTGGCCACGGACAGGGCCTCGTCCTGCCAGGGGAAGGAGGGGTGCGCCGCGATGATGGGCATGTCGGGGAAGTCCACCGCCACGTCGTCGAGATGCATGGGGTTGGAGTATTTGAGCCGCACGCCGCCGCCGCCCTTCATCTGCGCGCCGAAGCCGGTCTGGCCGGTGTGGAACAGGGCGGGCAGCTTGTGCCCGGCGATCACCTCGTAGAGGCCGTAGGCCTTGCGGTCGTTGGGGTAGAAGCCCTGCGTCGAGGGATGGAACTTGAACCCGCGCACGCCGTACTCCTCGATCAGCCGGCGGGCCTCGCGCACGCCCATCTTGCCGCGCGCCGGGTCGATCGAGGCGAACGGGATCAGCACATCGGCGTGCTCGGCCGCCAGCTCCGCCACCTCCTCGTTGGCGATGCGCCAGACGCCGATCTCGGCCTCGCTGTCCACCGTGAAGATCACGGCCGCCATCTTGCGCTCGCGGTAGTACTGCGCCACCTGCGAGATGGTGGGGCGGCCCGCCTCCTTGAAGTACTTGGCCATGGCCTCGTCGTAGATGAGCGAGCAAGGATCGCGCGGGGCGCGGGCCGAGGTCTCCGCATGGGTGTGCACGTCGACGGCGACGATCTGGGCGGGATCGATCCTGGGGACGTACTTGCTCATGGCGAGGCCTCTTGGCTGCCGGCCGCCGCGGGCCGTGATGCTTGTTATGGGCCGGAGTGACGCACAGAAAATGCGCGGCGACAAGGTGCCCCCATGCTGCGCCATGCTACCGGCCATAGGGCGAACACAGGCCGGCCCCATGCTGGCGACCCCGCCCCTGAGCAGCGAGGACGCATGCACCCGCACCGGCTTGCCCTGACGCTTCCCCTTCTGCTCACGGTCGCCCTGCTGCGGGCGGCCGATCCGCCGGCCCACGCCGAGGCCGCGCTGGCCGTGGGCCAACCCACCGACGTGGCCAGGCAGGGCGTCTCCATGGGGTGGGCCGTGGACTACCCTGACAAGGCCGCGGCCGAGGCGGAGGCGCTCGCCCGCTGCCGCAGCTTCAAGGATGCCCCGCAGGGGGTCCGCGACCTCTGCCGCATCGTGGAGAGCGTCCGCGACACCTGCCTGGCGGTGGCGCTCGACCCCGACCGCGGCACCACGGGTGTCGGCTGGGGCGTGCACAAGAACCGCGAATGGGCCGAGGACGCGGCCATCGACAAGTGCGCCGAGGCCTCGGCGCCGAAGCGCCGCGCGTCCTGCGAGGTCTCCCTCGTCCGCTGCGACGGGCGGTAGTGACCGTCCGCAAGAACAGTAGTATTTGCCGTCCTTCTGCATGCCAAAAGAGGCAGGCGTGACACTCTCCTACACCCAGAACCTGGAGGACTACCATCTCTCGCTCGCCTTCGCGGGCCAAGAGCACGGGTTCTATATCGATGTCGGCGCCGGCCATCCCGTGGCCGACAATGTCTCGTTCTGGTTCTATGAGCGCGGCTGGCGCGGCATCGCCGTCGAGCCGCAGCCGGAGCTGGCGAGCCTCTACCGGCACATCAGGCCGCGGGATACGTGCGTGCAGCACCTCATCGGCAGGGTCGCCGGCGAGACCGATTTCTATCGGTTCGGCCGCTTCCACGGGCTCTCCACCACGGTCCCCGCGTTTGCCGACGGAGGGGCGCAGCTGGGCGAGGCTTACGAGGTCGTGCGCACGCCCATGATCACCCTGGCGCAGCTCTGCGAGGAGCACGGCGTCAGCGAGATCGACTTCCTCAAGGCTGACGTCGAGGGCGCCGAGGCGGAGGTGCTCGCCGGCAATGACTGGACGCGGTTCCGGCCAAAGGTTGTGGTGGCGGAGGCGTCCATGCTCAAGGACGGATCGCCGAACTGGGAGAGCTGGGAGCCGCTACTGCTCGATCAGGGCTATACCTTCGCCCTGTTCGATACGCTGAACCGGTTCTACGTCGCCAACGAGCAGCCGATGATTCTTGAACGCATGCCTAGGTCGCGCGCCCCTTGGGACTCGGCCACCCACATGTACGAGATCGGCAGGGCACCCGAGAGTCCCCTTCACCCCGACCACAAGCTCGCGACCGATCTGACGCGCGCCTTCTGGGCGTCGCTCCCGACCCTGGAGCCGGCCGTGCTCGCGATGCTCCTTGCCCGCGCGCGGGGCGCCTCGCCCACCGCTATGGCCGACCTGAAGGAGGAGGTGCAAACGGATAGCTTCAAGGCGCGCCTTGGACGCATCGCCTGCGGCTACGACGGCGGCCAGATCGTGCCCGAGGAGAGCTGAGCCAGCCCGCGGCACGGCATCCGACCGGCGGACTTGTCCTCCCGCCCCTGCGATTTTTCCCAGTTGCAGCCACACTCTCGACGCATCGTAGCCATCAATACCGCGTTGATTCAGCTTCGCATTTACGGGGGACTCCATGCTCAGGCTGATCATAGCGGCGGCTTGCCTGTGCGCCATGATCGCGCAGGCGCGGTCATCCGACCTGTCCGGGCAGCAGATCAACGATCTCCTCGCCGGCGCCACCGTCGAGATCGACACGCCGGTCGGCACCAGGCTGCCCGTCCGCTACGGGCGCGACG
>JBAPMW010000314.1:0-4067 GCA_049278815.1 Hyphomicrobiaceae bacterium | reverse complement strand
TGGCCCAGTCGATGCCGGTGCCCGTCTCCACCATCTCGCGCCGGCGCTGCAAGAGGCGCTCGATGGTGCGGTGGGCCTTGAAGTCCTGCGGGATGGTGGTGATGCGCCGGCCGATCTCCTTGAGCGTGTCGATGCGAACGCCCGTGGTGCCGCGCCGCTCCTCGCCCTGGGCAAGGCCGAGGCGGGCCCAGCGCCCGTCGAACCAGTCGGCCTTGTTGGGCCGGTAGCCGTCGGCACCGGCCATCTCCGCATCGAGATGCGCGCGGAACTGCGCCTTCATGCCCTCGATCTCGGGCCCGGTGACCACGCCCTCCTCGGCGAGGCGCCTGCCGTAGACCTCCACCGCGCTCGGATGGCTGCGGATGGCGCGGTACATCAAGGGCTGGGTGAACGCCGGCTCGTCCGACTCGTTGTGTCCGTGGCGGCGGTAGCAGAACATGTCCACCACCACCGGCTTCTGGAACCGCTGGCGGAACTCGGTGGCGATCTTGGCCACGTGCACCACCGCTTCCGGATCGTCGCCGTTCACGTGGAAGATCGGCGCCTCCACCATCTTGGCCACGTCCGAGCAGTAGGGCGAGGAGCGCGAGAAGCGCGGGCTCGTCGTGAAGCCGATCTGGTTGTTGATGATGAAGTGGAGCGAGCCACCGGTGCGGTGCCCCCTGAGGCCCGACAGACCGAAGCATTCGGCCACCACGCCCTGGCCGGCGAAGGCGGCGTCGCCGTGGATGAGGAGGGGCAGGACAGGGGTGCGCTCGCCCGGCTTGCAGCCGTGCTGATCCTGCTTGGCGCGCATCTTGCCCAGCACCACGGGATCGACGATCTCCAGGTGCGAGGGGTTGGCGGTGAGCGACAGGTGCACGGTGTTGCCGTCGAAGGCCCGGTCGGACGACGCGCCGAGGTGGTACTTCACGTCGCCGGAGCCTTCCACGTCGTCGGGCTTGAAGGAGCCACCCTTGAACTCGTTGAAGATGGCGCGGTGCGGCTTGCCCAACACATTGCCGAGCACGTTGAGGCGGCCGCGATGCGACATGCCGATCACGATCTCCTTGATGCCGAGCTGGCCGCCGCGCTTGATGATCTGCTCCAGCGCCGGGATCATGGCCTCGGCGCCGTCGAGGCCGAAGCGCTTGGTGCCGGTGTATTTGACATCGGCGAACTTCTCGAAGACCTCCGCCTCGATCAGCTTGTTGAGGATCGCCCGCTTGCCTTCGGGGGTAAAGGCGATGTCCTTGTCGCGGCCCTCGATGCGCTCCTGGATCCACGACTTCTGCGCCGGGTTGGTGATGTGCATGAACTCGACGCCGATGTGGCGGCAGTAGGTGCGGCGCAGGATCTTGACGATCTCGCGGATGGTGGCCGTCTCCAGCCCCAGCACCCTGTCGATGAAGATCGGCCGGTCGAGGTCGGCCTCCGTGAAGCCGTAGAAATCGGGGCGCAATTCCCGGTGCTTCTTGCGCTCGGCGATGCCCAAGGGGTCGAGGTCGGCCGCCAGATGGCCCATGGCGCGGTAGGCGCGGATCAGCATCAGGGCACGGATGCTGTCCTGGGTGGCGCGCAGGGAGGCGATGGGGCTGAGATTGATGCCGCCGGCGACGGCCCGGGCCTCAATCCGGTTGCGGATGCGCTGCTCGGCGGCGCCGTAGTCGCCGGTCAGCGCCGCCAGTACCTCCCGGTCGCCCCGGCTGTCGAGCTGCTCCAGCGGCCTCGCCCACGACGGACCCTCCTGGCCGCCCATCTGGCCGTTGTCGCGCCGCCCCTCCTGGAGGCTGGCGAAGAAATGCTGCCACTCGTCGCTCACCGATCCAGGGTTGCGCTCGTACTGCGCCTGCATCTCCTCAATGTAGGCGGCGTTGGCGCCTTGCAGAAAGGAGGTGCGGGCAAAGGCTTCGTTCTTGGGTTGGCGTGTCATCTCAAACCGGTGGGTTGGCCAGGTGGTTCGACCGTCGGAGGAAAACGCGTGCTGCAGGCCAGCTTGCTGCCGCCCGCGCGCGAGGCCCCGCGCTAGATAAGCGCACTGGTTAATTTAGTACAGGATGTCGGCGTTAGTTAGGGCGGGACGCCGCTGTCGGGTACGGCACGTGGGTCCCGCCTACGGAACGTGCAAGCGGGGCAAGGTGCCAAATCCGGGGCAGCCCCATTACAATGCAGTAAGCCGAGGCGTGGCCGCCAGCAGCGCCATAGTGGCGACACGAACGCCGGGTTGTGACGGGGGCGGTCGGTGTCAGACCCCGTTGGCCCCCGCCGCCTGCGCGAGAGGTCTGACGCCGTTGCCACCGACCCCGCTGGCATGTTTCAGATTTCGGAGGAAGCGCAATGCGTTCGTTGATGGTCTTGTCGCTCTCGCTCGCCCTCGCCGGGGGGGCAGCCGCAGCCGAGATCAAGGGCTCCTCGCGTATCGACGCGGTGACCGTCTATCCGGCGGGGGCGGAGGTGGCGCGCACGGCGCGCATCAAGCTGGAGAAGGGCGAGCACACGCTGCTGTTCGCGGACCTGCCGGCGGAGGCCGTCGCCGCCTCGATCCGCGTGGAGGGCAAGGCCACGGCCGGGCTGGAGATCGGCTCCGTCGATACGCGCGTGGTGTCGGTGCCGCGCAGCGACGACGCGGCGGCCGCCAGCGAGCGCCGGCGCGTGGAGGAGGCGATCGAGAGGCTGAAGGACGAGAAATCCGCGCTTCAGACGACCATCCAGGCCGCCGAGACGCAGAAGAAGCTGATCGAGAACCTGACCAGGCTGCCCCGCACGCCACCGCCCGGCAACGGCGGCGCCGTGGCGCAGCCCGACTGGGGCCAGCTGTTCGAGCTGATCGGCAAGCGTGGGGCGGAGGCACGGAAGTCGATCCTCGACACCCGGATCAAGGTCCGCGAGGTCGACCGCCAGATCAAGGACCTGGAGGGCAAGCTCGCCTCGCTCGCCCCCCGCCAGCACCGTCGCACCGAGGTCAAGGTGGCGCTGGCGGCCGAGGCGGCAACGGTGGCGGACATGGTCATCCGCTACCAGGTGACGAGCGCCTCCTGGACCCCCTTCTACGACGCGCGCCTGACAGTGGGGAGCAAAGCCCAGGCCCCCAAGCTCCAGCTCGTCCGCCGCGCCGCCATCAAGCAGCATACCGGCGAGGTGTGGGACGACGTCGCCCTGGCGCTGTCGACGGCGCGGCCGTCGGCCGGCACCGCTGCGCCCCTGCTCAGGCCCATGACGATCGACTTCGAGAGCGAGAAGTTTGGTGTGTCGTACGCCCCTCCACCACCGTCGCAGGCGCCGGCCGCGAGGGGAACCGGCATGAAGCGCGATCGCGCGGAGATGGAAGAAAGCGCAGCAGACGAGGTGAAGCCGGTCCGGATTTTGGCCAAGCAGAAGACCGCGGCGGTCGAGGTGCAGGCATTCCAGGCCGTGTACGGGATCACCGGGCGGACCACCGTGCCGGACACAGGTGAGACCAAGCGGGTGCAGATCGACGAGATGAGCCTCGACCCGACGCTCATGGTACGGGCCGTGCCCAAGCGCGATAAGAAAGCCTACCTCTACGCCAAGATCGTCACGGCCAGGGGCTCGCCCCTCCTGCCCGGCCAGGTGGCGCTGTTCCGCGACTCCGTGTTTGTCGGCAACGGCTCGCTGCCACTGCTGCCGCCGGAGGACGAGCACGAGCTGGGCTTCGGCGTCGACGATTCGATCCGCGTGCGCTATGCGCTGGCCGAGGAGAAGCGTGGCGAGACCGGCATCATCTCGACCAGCAAGACCGATGCCCGCAGCTACCGCATCTCCGTCAAGAACCTGCACGGGCGGGCGATGCAATTGACCGTCATCGACCAGGTCCCTGTCTCGCAAAACGCCGACATCACGGTTGAGCTGACCGGCAAGAGCGCGCCGAGCCGGCGCGATGTGGGCAACAAGCGCGGCATCCTGGCCTGGGACATGAAGCTGGAGCCCGCCGAGGAGCGCGTCATCGAGTTCGGCTACCGCGCCTCCTGGCCGGCGGCGAAGAAGGTGACGTACGGCCAGGAGCCGTGAGGGTTCGGAAGAGGCCGTGAGGTCGGCCCGATCGTGAAGTCGTGAAATCGTGAAATCGT
>JBAPMW010000313.1:0-11184 GCA_049278815.1 Hyphomicrobiaceae bacterium | reverse complement strand
CGTTGAGGGAGATCAAAATCGACGAATGGACGTCGTAAGCACGATGTGCTGACGCGATACCGAGCATATCCTGGTCGCCACCGATCTGACCGACCGTTCCGACCGGGCCATCGAGCGGGCGCTGCAGCTTCAAGGGCAGACGGGAGCAACCTTGAAGCTGCTGCACGTCATCGAGCCCGGGCTGATGGGCGGGCTCGAAGCGCACCGCCGCAGCGGCGCCGAGACGTTCCTTGGGGACCGGATCGCAAAGCTGCCGGACGAGGTGCGGTCCCGTTGCTCGTACGAGGTTGCGGTCGGCGACGCCTTCAACACGATCACCGGTGAGGCGCAGACGCAGCCCACGGGGCTGATCGTGCTGGGAGAGCCCGGGAAATACCGGTACGCGGACTTGTTCGTGGGCACCACGACAGACCGTGTGGTCCGCGCGAGCCCCGTCCCGGTCCTCGTGGTCAAGGCAGTCTCGCCGGCACCCTACCAGCGTGTCCTGGCACCGTTCGACCTGTCCGACGGTGCCATACGCGCACTGAAGACTGCGCTAACGATTGCGCCCAATGCCGAAGTCCGCATCGTACACGCGTGGCGCCCGCCGCTCACGGCGCTTCGCCCAGCGGAGTGCGGCAACAGACGCCATCAGGAAGGAGAACGACGAGATCAGAGCGCTGATCGAGCGCGTGGTCAAGGAAGGTCTGACGCACTCGGCCCCGCGAGGCAGGGTCCTCAACATCGACATGATCGAGGACAACCCTTACGTGGTGTTGCGCAACGAGGTCGGCTGGCCCGATTTGCTTGCCATGGGCACGCATTCCAGAGGCAGGCTCGCAACGGACATGATCGGCAATCTTGCGCGCCACATGCTGGCTGAGGCAACCTGCGACGTGCTGGTGGCGCGCCCCTGAGCCGACGCCAGCCCCTGCGAAGCAGCAGCCGAGGCGGGGCGTTGCCCGTTTTCATCAGCGACCTGCACCGCCTTAGCGGTGCGTTGCAACAGAAACGCCTCCTGGCGTCCCTTCGACGGCGGCGATCCGCGAGCCGCGCCGCTGCGCGCTGCCGTTCCTCGCCGTTCAGGACCACCAGCGCGGCCAGGTACGGCCGCTCCTCGCCGATTAGCATGGCCTGCTCGAACGGCGGATCGGACATGATGGCCGTCACCAGGTCCACGGGTGCGATCTCCTTACCGGGCCAGGTTACGATGATGTACCCGATGCGACCGGTGATCGTGATCCGCCCGCCCCCGGCGCAGAGTTGTTGAGGCTCGGCGCGAGTGCGCCCTTTGGGGGTCGGTAGCCCGTCGACGGCTACCCGATCAAGCGAGCCTGTAGACGGGGCAGACAGGAGAGCGGCAGCGCCCGGACGGCAACGCGCTGCTGAGCGGGGTGCAAGACGCCGAACAGTCGCTCTGCTGCGCGTCTCATTGATTCCAGGGCAGCCAATCAATCGATCGGGAAGCGGACCGAATGGCCCGTGGCAATGAGCGTTGGCCCCGGCTTCAGTCGGTGCTGGGCGCGCGGCGCGGGCCGGCGAGCAAACTTCGTGCTGCAAATCTTCGTCAGGACCATAGCTGTCCAATGGCATGACTGCCTTAGCTCTGATCGTGCTCGCCACCGGCGAGGCTCTGCAGCTAATCGAGATCGACGAGCTTCACCCGATTGGCCTGCGGCAGCTCGATAAGGCCCATCGTCCTCAGCTTGGTGAACGTGCGGCTCACGGTCTCGATGGTCAGGCCGAGGAAGTCGCCGATGTCGGCGCGCGTCATGGGCAGATCGAAGTCGCAAGGATCCTGCCCGTTGCGCCCGCTGCGGCGCGAGAAGGCCAACAGGAAGCTCACCACGCGCTCGGTGGCGCTGCGCTGTCCCGTGGTCAGCATGAGGTCGCGCGTTGCGGCCAGCTCTCGCGCCACGGCTTCGTAGAGCTTGAAGCCCAGCGCCGGATCTTGCGCAGCCGAGCGATGCAGCGTGGCCATCGCGAGGGAGCGCAGACGCGTCGGCTTGATCGCCTGGGCGTTCATCACGTGCTCGCCTTGCGCACCGAGCCCGATCAGGTCGCCGGGATAGGCAAAGCCCACGATCTGGCGCCGGCCGTCGGCCAGGACCTTGTAGAGCGCGATGGCGCCGGTCTCAACGCGGAACACATGGGTGGTGGGGTCACCCTCGACGAAGACGAACTCCTTGGCCTCCACGCGGCGCAGCGACGCCTGCGCGAGGGTCTGATCGGGGCCACCCATCGGGCGGGCGGTGACGGCGGGCTGGAGGGAGAGCGTCTGCATGGGTTGGGGCTTCTTGCGAATGCGTTATGCCTGCTTCAGTGGCTCCATTCGAGGGATGATGTCGTAACGCTCTGACGCGATTCGCGAATCAGCTAGCGTGCTTGCCGAGGCTCGAAGCGCTCAAAGAAGCGATCCATGTCGTCACGCATGGCGGAGAAGATGTCACGCTGGCGCGCTATCGGCCTTTCGGCGGACTTGGCAATGTCTGTCTTGGGCATAGGTCATCCTTTCTGTCACGACGTTGATCGGTTCGTCCTTCCCGGTCGGGGTCGCGCGTATCATTGAATTTGACGCGGATCGCAAAAATTGACGCAGGTCAATCGGCACCGCGCCAGAGTCTTAGCTCGCGTTCAATGGAGCGCATGCGAACACGGCTGGCTGGCCATCAAACTGCGACCACTTTCGGCAAGAGCGTCACGTTGTCCTCGACCTTCTCGACGCCGCTCACCCCTTCCACCAGGACCTTGAGCGCGCGGTGCTGCTCGTCGGATTCGACCGCGCCCCAAAGCTCGACCACTCCGTCACGGACGGCAAGGTTCACGAACGCAGACTTGAGCCAGGGTTGCGATTTGATTTCGTCCCAGATCGCCTTTTGCAAGGCGCCGTTGTCCGGTCTCGTGGCCGGTGCGGTGATGCTCGCCTCGGCCAGCGCACGCACGAGGTCGGCGCGGCTGATCATGCCGACAAGGCGTCCCTCCGACACCACCGGCACTTGACGGATGCGATGGGTATCGAGCACATCCGCAACCTCGGCAAGGCTCGCGTTTTCGGAAACCGAGACGACGAGGCGCGTCATCACGTCCTGCGCTTTGTGCCCATGGCTCTTGGCGTACTCGCGCGCCATCGCGTCGGGGTCGACAAACAGCTCCAGCCACCACTTCCGTTTCTTCTCGGTGCCGGTCTCACTGCGGTGGACAGGGTCGGTCTGGCTGACGATGCCGATGAGCTGCTGGGTGTTCGAAACGACCGGTACGGCACCGATACGGTGCTGCACAAGGAGGGCCGCGATGTCGCCGACAGTGGCATCGGGGCCAACCTTCACCATGTCCTTCGTCATAACGGGCTCGCATGGTAGCGTCTCCACGACAAAGAAAAGCGATCTCCAACAATAGACCGAGACGAGCCGCGGGCCTTGACTTAGGTCAACAACCCCGTGCCGTCTGGCTGCAGAGAACGGAGGAACGTGCTCGGGTGTGGTGGTGCATGCGCCCAACGGGTCCCACCAGAACACCGCCTTTCGAGTGGGCGGAAAACGGCCGAGCATGGTTGGAGTCGCTTGTCCGGCGCGAACTTGGCGCCGGCGTCAGATGAGCATGGGCATCTGTCAGAAGTTCGCCTACCGCCGGTCAGGCACCATTCATACGCTCGGTATCGCGTCAGCACATCGTGCTTACGACGTCCATTCGTCGATTTTGATCTCCCTCAACGTGAGTGGCCAGCAGATCCGGCAAAGATCAAGCAACACCGCTGCCCAGGGGGAAAGCTATGGCCACCGCAGAGACACGCCAGGTTGCTCCGGTCACTATGACATCGACATCCGTATCGCAGTCGTCCTGGCTGCGCCCCCACTGGGGCCTCCTGCTAGGGATCGCAGCGTTGGTGGCCATCGCGTGGCTGCCGACCCCTGAAGGCTTGCCGGTTGCCGGCCAGCGTATGCTGGCGCTGCTCGCCTTCGCCGTCATCGTGTGGATGACCGAGGCGCTCGACTACGCGGTCTCGGCCGTGGTGATCGCGGCGTTGATGGCCATCCTGCTCGGGTTCTCACCCAACGTCGCCAACCCCAGGGTGCTCTACGGCACGAGTGCGGGGCTCACCACTGCCTTCAGCGGCTTTGCGAATACCGCGCTCGCTCTCGTTGCGGCTGCCCTGTTCCTGTCGGCAGCCATGACGGCGACCGGCCTCGACAAGCGCATCGCGCTCTCGATCCTGTCCCGCGTTGGTACCGAGACCCGCCACGTCGTGATGGGCACCATCCTCGTCGGCTTCGTGATCGCGTTCCTGGTGCCCTCCACCACCGCACGCGTCGCCTGCCTCGTCCCCATCACATTGGGCATCATCGCCGCCTTCGGGGTCAGCAAGAAGAGCGCCTTCGCCGGCATGCTCATGATCACGACGGTGCAGACCGCGAGCATCTGGAACGTGGGCATCAAGACCGCCGCAGCGCAGAACATGGTTGCTATCGGCTTCATCGAGAGGACCCTGCACACGACCATTACGTGGCTCGAATGGCTGATGGCCGCAGCTCCGTTCGCGGTGCTGATGTCGATTGCCCTCTACTTTGTGATGACCCGCATGATGCCGCCCGAGGTCCAGGCGATGCCGGGCGGACGTGAGGCGATCCGCAAGTCGCTGACCGAGCTCGGGCCTATGAAGCTGTCCGAGAAGAAATTGCTGGCGCTCTCTCTCACGTTGCTTGCCTTCTGGGCCACCGAGGGCGTGCTGCATAGGCTCGACACGTCCACCACCACAGTCGCCGCGGTCGCCCTCATGTTCCTGCCCGGCATTGGCATCATGACGTGGAAGGAGGCGCAGCCGAAAATCCCGTGGGGCACGGTCGTGCTGTTCGGCATCGGCATTAGCCTGGGAACAGCGTTGCTGCAGACCAAGGGTGCCACCTGGCTCGCCGACATTGTCGTCACCCAGTTGGGTCTCAAGTACGCCTCGGCGCTCTTCATCCTTGCTGTGCTGAGCCTGTTCCTGGTCCTCATCCATCTCGGCTTTGCCAGCGCCACCGCGCTCGCCTCAGCGATGATCCCCATCGTCATTGCGGTGCTGCAGGGGGTGGCAACGCCCGGCATCAACATCGTCGGGATGACGATGCTGCTGCAGTTCGTGGTGAGCTTCGGCTTCATCCTGGTGGTGAACGCGCCGCAGAACATGGTCGCCTACGGTACCGACACCTTCGAGGCCAGGGACTTCGTGCGCACGGGCCTCGTCCTAACCGTGATCGCGCTGGGCCTCGTCATGGTGCTCAGCGCGACCTACTGGCGCTGGCTCGGCTACGTCTGAACGTCCCTGCGAAGCGCACCGGACCCGCACCTCGGGTCAACCGACTGGGCCGTGCATCGAAGGCCAGCCAGAATGGCCAGTACTATGCCGATCCCTACATCGTCAACACGCGTTTCTGGTGTGCGCCACGAGTTCACGTGCTCGCCCTCAGCGAACAGCGCGATATGGCGCCGCTCGACCTCGGCCAGGCGTCGACAGTCATCGATCTCGGTCTTGGTTCCGCTGTAGTTGTTTGCGGCCATGGAGAAGCCGTCGGCGAGCAGATTCGCCAAGCCCGGGATGATGACCACCTGCGAGGACAGCTGCGCCCCCACAACGCCGCTCGCCACCGCAAAGGTCGTGACCGTCCCGTCCACGAGCGCATCGAGAACATCGGCGGCCTTCTGGTTCTCGACGATTGCCTTCACCGCAGACTGCTTTGCCCAGCTCGATGGCGTCTCGCTACCCTGTCCGGCCATGCAAATGGCCGCGCTCGACGTGCTCCTGTCGGCGATCTGGTCGCATGCCAACCGCGTCGACATGATCGGTGACACTGTTCAGCGCCGCCGGTAGACGAGCACCGGTATCTCGCTGTGTGTCAGGACTTTAACTGTCTCGCTGCCGAGCAGAAGCTCGGTGAGGCCACGCCGGCCGTGCGAGCCCATGACGATCAGATCGCAGACTTCCCTGCGCACTGCGTCGAGAATGGCGACATACGGATCGCGATGTCGCACGTGCAGCGCCTTCGCCGGGACGCCGGCGCTTCTGGCCTCATCCGTCACAACGCGCAGGCAGCTGCAGGCGGCCTGCTCGGCTCTCAGATCGTACTCGGTCTGAGGCACGACCACCCCGGGCACCACCACCGCCACCTCCCTGGCGAACTGTGTTGCCCAGGGCGTGGTGACCATGATGGTGGTGACCCTGGCGTTGAGCGCTTTGGCGAGCTCGATTCCATGCCGTGCAGCGCGCAGCGACAGCTGGGAGCCATCAATGGGCAGTAGGATGTTGCTGTACATGTTAACTCGCTCCTGCGATCGCCGGCGTCATTGTCCCCTTGCCCCGAGTGCGCGTAGTTTCTCGAGCCACGCTTTGCTTTTCCTCTCGTTGAGGGAGCCGACCATGCCGATAAGCGTCTCCCGGATCGGCTTGATGCCGACGAAGGCAAGAATGCTGCGCTCCAGGCTCTTCAGTCCGTGCGCCCCGAAGTACCAGCGGTAGACCAGGCCGGCATGCCTATGGTGACGACGATGCGGGCGGTGCGGCCTTTGAGCAGCGCTTGCCATCCCCGAGCGTCCGTGCGGTGCGCAAATCCGGGGCGGAACACCTGCTCGAAGAAGCCCTTGAGCAGGGCCGGCATCATTCCGAGCCACAGCGGATAGATAATCACGAGGTGCTCCGCCCACCGGATCGCCTCCTGTGCCGCCGCGACCTGAGGCAGCGGCGAGCCCTTCTCGAAATCGGCCTGGGTACGCAGGAGCGGAAACTCCAGCTTTGCGACTTCGATGCGCTTGACCTCGAGCCCGGCGGCCTTGGCGCCGGTCGCGTAGGCATCCGCGAGCGCGTGACAGAAGCGATCCCCCGCCGGATCGGGATGACCCTGAATGATGGTGATGCGAGCCATGGTCGTTGTCCGCCGCTAATGCGACATCAGAACCGGGATGGTCATGTGCCGCAGGATGTGGCGGGTCGCGCCGCCAAACACGAGTTCGCTCAGCCGCGAGTGCCCATAGCAGCCCATCACCAGGAGATCCGCGCGGTACTCGATGGCGCGGCTGAGCAACGTGGCACCGACGTTGCCGTCGCTCGCCGCCGCGACCGCCTCGCAGGTGATGCCGTGGCGCGCGAGGGCCGTGCAGAGGTCGGCGGCGGGCAAAGCCTCGCTTGGGTCGCCCTCAGCCGGCGGATCGACCACCAGCACCTTCACCTCTTTGGCCTGCTGAAGCAGCGGCAGGGCATCGAACGCGGCACGCGTGGCTTCCCGCCGCCCGTTCCAGGCTACCACGACGCTGCTGCCGATCCCCGAGCACACGCCCTCGTTCGGGACGATGAGGACCGGCCGCCCGGCTGCGACGGCCACCCGGTCCACCACATCGAGCTCGACCGAGACAGACCAATGCCAGTCGCGTTGGGCAGCGACGATGAGGTCGGCCGTGCAAGCATGCCTGATGACGACGTCGGCGATGGTCGAGGTCCCTGCGTCCTCCTCGCGCCATTCGGACGTGAGCGTCTTCCCTTCGAGTGCCGCCTGAAAGGCGGTCTTCATCGCCGGGTTGTCGCGCCGATAGACTTGGGCGCGCTCGTCGATCACCATGGTGTCGGGAGAGCCAGGCACGCCGGCGGGTACGACCAGCACCGGCGGAGAGACCGACAGCCCGACGAGATGGGCCTGAAACTGTTCGGCCAGCTCAACGGCCGCGCCGACCGTCCGCCCTACACGCCTCTTGTCGTTGCAGTGAACAAGAATGGTCTTGTATGTCATCGCAAGCCTCGCGATACCGCGGTCGGAGGTTAGGCCGCGCCGTCACGAGTGCACCCTGGCGAATGCGGGGCTGCCGTACGTTGATGCATGTCAAAGGTCTCTGGGGCTGCAGAGGCGTACGGCTGCCGCAAATGGGGCTAGACCAGAATCTGCAGCCGGAGGCTTTCCTCCATGCTTTCGCGCCTTTCGCTCGGCAGCCTCTGGGGCAGGCGACGCTTCGCGGACCTGTCCGAGCAGGAGATACTGGCCCTGGCCATCTCGGCTGAGGAAGAGGACAGCCGGATCTATGCGGCCTATGCCGCCAAGCTGCGCGCCGACTTCCCTGGCAGCGCTGCAGTTTTTGACGGGATGGCCGCGGAGGAGGATGAGCACCGACGCCGGTTGGTCGATGTCTACCGACGCCGGTTTGGAGACTTCGTCGTTCCGTTGCGACGGGAGCACGTCGCTGACTTCTACGCCCGCCGACCTGTCTGGCTGATTGAGAACCTGGGCCTCGATCGGATACGGCAGGAGGTTGCCGACATGGAGCGCCAAGCGCAGCAGTTCTATTCGGCTGCGGCAGCTCGCGCTACCGATGCCGAAACCCGCAAGCTGCTCGGCGATCTGGCACGCGCCGAGGCAGGTCATGAGGCGGCTGCGGGACGGCTCACGGAGCAACACTTGGGCGACGCCGTGCGGGCGAAGGAGGACCTACTCGCCCGCCGCCAGTTCATCCTGACTTGGGTGCAGCCCGGACTTGCCGGCTTGATGGACGGATCAGTGTCTACATTGGCTCCGATCTTTGCCACGGCTTTCGCCACTCATAACCCATGGACGACTTTTCTTGTTGGTCTCTCGGCCTCGGTCGGCGCCGGGATCTCCATGGGCTTCACGGAGGCCGCCCATGATGATGGCAAAATCTCCGGCCGCGGCTCGCCCTGGAAGCGCGGACTGGCGTCAGGCGCAATGACCACCATTGGTGGATTGGGCCACGCGCTTCCCTACCTGATCCCTGAATTCTGGACAGCAACAATAATCGCTCTGATTGTCGTCTTCATCGAGCTCTGGGCCATTGTCTGGGTTCAGAACCGGTACATGGAGACGCCTTTCTTTCGCGCGACCTTCCAGGTCGTTCTGGGAGGCGCCCTGGTGCTTGCCGCCGGGATTCTTATCGGTGGCGCATAAAGAAAGTGCCAAGTCAGACTTGTGCAAAAGCGCAGCGTGACGGCGGAACCGGTAGCAACCTCGACCACACGATAGCCAAGCAGCGTGAGCCGCCGCAGGAGTAGCTTGCGCACCTTGGAGTGTCCTCGACAACCAGCATGGTCTCGCCCGCCACCGTCATCTGTTTGCGTGTCCGAAACTGGATCGACAACAGCAGGCGCGACCTATGGTGGTCTCGATGTGTCACCGGTTCATGCCGCTGGGCGGCTCCCTCCCTTCGGTCGGGCCACGCTCTATCGCGCCTCAAGCTGTTCTACCGCTTCGGGCTCGACAGCTGCCTGGAGGTGGAGGCCAAGAGCGTGCTGTTCGGCACCCAGGTCCAAGGTCTTGGCGACACGGAGTATGCGCGGGCCATTGACATGCGGCACGGCACCTGGGTGACCCAGCTGCCCAAGGACACCGCCGACCTCTGGGATGCGCTCTCGGGTCTCGACGGTGATAGCCGCCAGGCGCTGTTCGCGCACTGCGTGGGGCTCACCATCAATGCCGCCTGCCAGCCCTACGACCGGAGGCCCAAGGCCATCGCCCACGCCGATCGCGTGGCCGAGGCCGTCAAGCTCGACATGGCAGGCGCGGGATGGCGCCCGACCGTTACGATGTATCTTGGCCGCGTCACCAAGGCCCAGATCCTGGAGGCGGTGCGGGAGGCCAAGGGCGAGCAGGCCGCCCAGCTGATCGAGGACCTCAAGAACGCCGCCATGGCACGGGAGGCCGAGCGCCTGCTGGACGGCAGCGGCTGGCTGCCTGAGCCGCTGCGGTCGCGCAGCGTCGACGCGGGGCACCCTGTAGACGCGGACACAGAGTCGCTGCCGGCATTCCTCGCCGGTGACTCCGACGACGCGCCGCACGCCGTCGCTGCGGAGTAGTGCGAGGTCCTGACCAAGATCGCCGCCGCTTCGCGGGCCAAGTCCAACCAAGGTTCATCATCGCCTCCCACCTAGGCGCGCCGGAGAACCGCTCTTTGCAGGAAAGGGCGCCGCCGCAGGGACCGTCTGCGGGTCCTGCCGGTAGCCGCTAAAGGCTATGCGCTGCCACCAGAGCGATGCAACCTCGCCCCCGGCTTCGTAGGGGGCTTTTCTTCTGCAGGCACTGCGCAGGTCATCGGCGTCCCGCCGCCCAGAGCGAGAGAAAAAGCCCGGACAGGGTGAGCCGGCCGGGATCGAGAGAGAGCCCGCAGTATGGCGGTGCGTCTCAGCGGACCGGACAGCGGCCCAGGCGCCGCGGGGCACTGGACCGACTTTGCCGCCGGCGAACATGGCGACCTGCTCGACGTGATCGCGCGCACCTGCCGGCTCCACGCATTCCGCGACGTACTCGATGAGGCGCGCCGGTTCCTGAGCCTGCCGCAACCCGAGCGCCGCACGGCCGCGCCGAAGAGCCCCCCGGCGCCCAGCGGCTCCCCTGAGGCCGCTCGGAGACTGTTCACTTCGGCCAGACCGATCCCCGGCACGATCGCAGAAACCTACCTGCGCAGCCGGGGCATCGTCGGCGTGGGCGATCTCGATTGCCTGCGCTTCCATCCTCATTGCTACTACCGCGCACATGACGGCGCGCCGCGCGACATCTGGCCCGCGCTCATCGCTGCCGTCAGCGATCTCGATGGCACCATTACGGGTGTGCTGCGCACGTGGCTCGCGCGGGACGGCTCGGGCAAGGCGCCGCTGGCGACGCCGCGCCGAGCGTTGGGGCGGCTGCTGGGTCATGGTGTCCGGTTTCGCAGAGCGACAGAGGTGATGGCGGCTGGCGAAGGTTTGGAGACGATGCTGTCTCTGCGCATCATCCTGCCTGACATGCCGATGATGGCGGCGCTGTCCGCGCATCTCGCCGCGCTGATCCTGCCGGCGGGCCTGCGGCGCCTCTATATCGCGCGCGACAATGACCGGGGGGGGCACCGGGCGGCGCAGAGCCTCAGTTCTCGCGCCAGCGTGGATGGCATTGAGGCCCTCGTCCTGACTCCGCACGCCGACGACTTCAACACCGACCTGTGTGGTCTTGGCCCCGAGGCCCTCGCCGCGTCCCTGCGAGTACAGCTAACGCCGGAGGACGTGGCGCGCTTCCTGGCCGTGGACCAGCGTCCGGGCCCACGGCCGCACCAGCGCGCGCCGGCGCCGGGTCGTCCTCGCGGTCGGCCGCGCCCGGCCTTCAAGTTGGCGATGGTGCCGGAAGCGGCTGAGGCCCGCAACAGCTGCGCGCGGCTTTCTTCCCCTGGCGCCACCCCGGCGCGGCTGCGCCGCTTGGTGTGCCGCCATTC
>JBAPMW010000312.1:0-7643 GCA_049278815.1 Hyphomicrobiaceae bacterium | reverse complement strand
GCAGATTGTCGGCGACCTCGTGGGAGCCCCCGCGTGCCCCCAGGTCGGTTGTAGGAATGGGCCTCGGCTACTTCTCGATCACCCCCATGATGTCGCTCTCCTTCATGATGAGCAGCTCCTGCCCATCGATCTTGACCTCGGTGCCGGACCACTTGCCGAACAGGATCTTGTCGCCCTTCTTCACGTCGAGGGGCACGAGCTTGCCCGACTCGTCGCGGGCGCCGGGGCCGGCGGCGACGATCTCGCCCTGCTGGGGCTTCTCGGCGGCGGTGTCCGGGATGATGATGCCACCTGCCGACTTGGTCTCCGCATCCAGCCGCTTTACGGCCACGCGGTCGTGCAAGGGACGGAATTTCATGAGGGATGTCTCTCCGATGATGCAGAGGTGAAAGGGCCGGATCCGGCCGACGGTGTGAGCTGGATTGGGTCTGTTAGCACTTATCGATGCTGAGTGCCAACGGACGCGAACTCAGATAGACAACGCAATTGTGGCTGTCAAGCAGCGTCCGCGGCGGAAAACTGGATGGGCTCCGGATTATTGTTAATTCAGGGTGCAGCGGTGGGTTGGCGGGGCGCGAGCTCTTTATCTGGCGCCACCAGATGCGGCTCTGGCACATAAATAGGGTCAAGCCCGTCGCGTTCCTATCCCCGGCCAACACCGCTCGCGGAGAGCCCGGCCCGACTCAGTCGGGCTGCCGCCGACTGGCATCCTACGCTTATGTGGTCGGCTTGCCCCTGAAAAGCCGGGCGGCCACCCGCCACAACCCCGCAAGCGCGATGAATACCAGGAACCACGCCTTCTTCAGGAACACCAGCGCCACCGCCAGCAACCCGGCCTTGCTCAGGATCTTCCCCGCGATCAGGCCGCCGATGCCGTAGGCGGCCACCTTGTCCGCGCCCGGCACGTAGTCCGTATACCGGGAGCCGGCCTCGAACTCCGGCATCGCCATGACGGCGGGGATGACGGCCCTGATCTCGCCCAGCTGATCCATGCCGGCAACGAAGTTGATGTTGAGCACGCCCTTCCGTCCGAGCGCGCGCACGTCGTAGTTCAGCGTATGCTTCTGCGGCATGTCGCTGAACTCCAGCTCCTTGGCCCAGTGCAGCTTGTGCGTGCCCTTGTCGTAGAACGGCGGCGAGGCCCAGCCCACCAGGCGAATGGACGGGAAACCCTGCTTGACCCGCTCCTCGCTGCCCCGCGCGGTGCTCTCCTGCATCTCCTTGAGCAAGGTCGTGTAATCGATCTTGGTGGCGTCCTCGTCCGACACATAGCCGTCCTCGTCGTAGGTGATGACGGCGCCCCAGGTATCGTCGAGCGGGGTCTTGGCCGAGGGCATGATCATGCCCAGCACCTTGGCGGCGACTGCGGGCGGGTTGCCCCACGCATCGACGATCACGCGCCGCGCATCCTCAGCCGAAAGGAAATAGAAGCCGCCCGGCACATTGAGCCGCACGCCCCCGGCGCCGACCGCGACAGCGCCCTCCTTGTAGTCCAGGCCCTCCACGAGGTGCCGGGCCTTGGGATTGTCGTAGCTCCGCCCTGGGAACATCTCGCCGAAGGTCTTCGCCTCGGCGTACGCAACAGACACGACGAGCGCGGCGAAAGCCGCTACCGCCTTGATGGCCATGACGCTCTCTCCCCCGAGCAACGCGCACCCGTGTGCGCTCCTCCGGCACCACGCGGCGATTCAAAGCAGCGTGTCAACGTGCCGTAAGCGGCTCATTGAGAGGCAATGGCGGCGATTTCGTGATCGTTGCCCATCTCACCCGCCACCCTCCTGTCAATCTCCTCCCTCTCCGCGGGGCGAGGGAGCCTGCGCATCACTTCGTCCGTGGCCCCTCATACTGCTCGATCGGCGGGGTGCCGTGGGTGTGGAAGGTCTCGATGGTCTTGAGGCCCCAGGCCTGGCCCTTCCGGCGCTCGGCCTCGGTCCACACGATGGGCTGCCAGTCGGGCGCCAGCACCAGGCGGGCGCCGGCGTTGGCCACCTCGACGCGGTTGCCGCCGGGCTCGTAGACGTAGAGGAAGAAGGTCTGCTGGATGGCGTGCTTGTGCGGGCCGGTCTCGATGTGCACGCCGGCCTCCAGGAAGATGTCGGCCGCGCGCAGGATCTCCTCGCGGCTGTCCATCGCGTAGGTGACGTGGTGGAAACGGCCCTTGGCGCCGTAGTGGTCGAGGGTGAAGGCGCAGTCGTAGCTCTTGTTGTTGGTGGTGACCCAGGCGCCGGCCTCCTTGCCGGAGTCGAGCACGATCATCTCGGTGGTGCGCAGACCCAGCACGTTCTCCATGAAGGCCCTGAGCTCGGCAACGTCGGAGCAGAGCAGGTTCATGTGGTCGAGCCGGCGCACGTTGACGCCCTTGGCGGGGAAGCGCTGGGCCTGGTTCTTGAGCGCGGGCTTCAAGCCGGGTGGCGGCCGGTACCACTCGGTCTCGTAGTAGATCTCCATCGGGTGGCCGTCGCAGGTGACGAATGCAAAGGCGGGCCCGTGGCCCAGGTCGCCCTTGGTCCAGCCCTTGCCGTAGCCGGCCTTCTCGATCACGCCGGCACGATGTTGCAGCGCCTCGGGGCTGGTGGCGCGGTAGGCGTAGTGGCCGAGGCCCGCGGCCTTGGATTCGGTGAGCTTCAGCGTGTGGTGCTCGTAGTCGTCCCAGGCGCGCAGGTAGACCGACTGGCCCTGCCGGCCGCTCTCGGTGAGGCTGAAGACCTCGGTGAAGAAGCGCAGGCTCTCCTCGGGCTTGGGGGTGAGCAGCTCGATATGGGCAAGGTGCGCCAGATCGAAGGAGCGGAGAGTGGATTGCACGGCCTGGAAAACCTCTGTCGCGATCAGGGGGAGGCTGGAACCGTAGCACAGGCGCCTGGCGGCGCGAACGTCATCGGATGCCCGGCGCAATTGCGCAAGCGCGCTTTGCGGTCGGGCCGCCCGGCAGGCGCGGAGCCGTCGTGCCTGCCGTCCGATCCGGGAGCAAGCCCTGGCGCCGGACGCCCTACCCGGCCGGTCCCGTCGCGATGGGCAGGCCGTTGGCCTCGGCGCCCCACTCCACCCAGGAGCCGTCGTAGATCGCCGTATAGGGGCGGCCGAGGACGGCGAGCGCCAGCGCGACGACGCCGGCGGTGACGCCCGAGCCGCAGGAGGCGACCACCGGGCGGCCGATATCCACGCCGGCGGCTGTGAGCACGGCGCGCAGCTCCAGCTCGGTTTTCACCGTGCCGTCCGCATTGAGCAGCGAGGCGTAGGGCACGTTGCGCGAGCCGGGGATGTGGCCGACGCGCAGACCGGGCCGCGGGTCGGGCTCGCGACCTTCGAAGCGGCCGGCGGACCGGGCATCCACGACCTGCGTCACCGGGTGGCCGATCAGCGCCCTCACCTCGCCCGCGTCTCGCACCAGCTCGGCGTGAAAGCGCGGCGTGAAATGCCGTGGGCTTCGGCGCGGCGGCTCGCCGTCCTCCATCGGATGGCCCTCGGCCTTCCATTTCTTGAGGCCGCCGTTCAGCACGGCCACGTCGTTGTGGCCCATGATGCGCAGCATCCACCAGGCGCGTGCGGCCGAATAGAGGCCCACGCTGTCGTAGGCGATCACGCGCACGCCATCGCCGATCCCCATTTGCTTCATGCGGCTCGCGAACTTGACGGTCGACGGCAGCATGTGCGGCAGCGGGCTCGCCTCGTCGGCGATGTCGTCGATATCGAAGAAGAGCGCGCCGGGGATGTGCTCGGCGAGGTACTCGGCCTTGGCGTTGCGCCCGGTGACGGGCAGGTGCAGCGAGGCATCGACGACGACGACGTCGGGCGCGTCGAGGTGGTCGGCAAGCCAGCCGGTGTCTACGATCCAGCGCGATTGCAGCTCGGCCATGAGGTGCCCCCCTTGTCTTGTTGTTGTCGCCGCTGCAGCGGCCGGCTTGGGACATGTTGTAACGGAATCAACGGTTCTTGGCGAACCCGTCGACGATGGCCGGCATCTTGCGCTCGAAGCCGCCGGGAATAAAGACGTTGAAAAGGCCGGCGTCCTCGTCGGTGATGTTGCGGAAGTCGTGCACGACGCGGGCTGGGATGCGGACGAAGCTGCCCGGTGCCAGCGCCACCCATTCGTCCCCGATGCGGATCTCGGGGTTGCGGGCGATGACAAAGAAGATCTCGTCGTTGGCCTCGTGCGAGTGGGCGCCCGGGCCGTCGGTATGCGGGCGGAGCCACCATTCGGACACGCTGTAGCGGGCGCCGGTCTCCGCCTCGTCGGCTTTGCCCACAGCGCACCCATCTCGTATCTGCGGCCGCCGTCACGCGGCAGCACTATCGCGCCTTCAGGCAGGCTCATGCGCTTCTCCTCTCCTGTCGCAGCTGCGGCAACGGGGGCAGCCCGTCATGGAGCATATGGCAGCGTTCACTGCCCGATTGAGCGGCACTCGCGGTCAGAACAGCCCCAAGCTTAGGCAAAAACCGCCCACAGGCAATGCGGTCGGTCGGGCAACCCGCCCCGGCGCAATCGGCACGGGCGCAGCACCCGCCTGAAATCAACGCGTTAGCACGCGCTGCCGGGCTTCCCCCGTGCTGGCACAGCTCTTGCGACCACAGCTCTTGCGACAATGTCTTGCGACAAGGCCGCCGCAGCGTCGTGCAGAGTCTGCCCATGCCGGCGCGCCCACGCAGCGGGCCCAAAGGGGGAATCAACCGCAATGCCTCGATACATCGCACGCGTCCTGCCGGGAGCGGCCGTCGCCGCGGCCCTCATAGCCAGTCTTGCACCCGCTCTCGCCGCCGACGCGCCGACGCCCAACAAGGGCGATACGGCCTGGATGCTGACCGCGTCGGTGCTCGTCCTGCTGATGACGGTTCCGGGCCTGGCCCTTTTCTACGCCGGCCTGGTGCGCGCCAAGAACGTCGTTTCCATGCTGATGCAGGTGCTCGCCATCGTCTGCATGGTGGCCATCATCTGGGTGGCCTACGGCTACAGCCTGGCCTTCACGGGCAGTGGCGCGCTCAACAGCTTCGTTGGCGGCTTCTCCAAGATCTTCCTCCTGGGCATCGGTCCGGACACCACCACCGGCACCTTCTCCAACGGCGTGGTGATCCCCGAGCTCGTCTTCATCTGCTTCCAGATGACCTTCGCCTGCATCACCCCGGCGCTGATCGTCGGCGGGTTCGCCGAGCGCATGAAGTTCTCGGCCCTGCTGCTGTTCGTCGCCCTGTGGGTGACGTTCGTCTACTTCCCCATGGCCCACATGGTCTGGTACTGGGCCGGCCCCGACGCGCTGGCCGACGCGGCCAAGGCCGTCGCGGCGGCCACCGACGGAGCGGCCAAGGCCGCTGCGCAGGCGAAGCTGGACGAAGTAACGGCCGACGCCGGGCTCATCTTCTCGTGGGGCGCCCTCGACTTCGCCGGCGGCACGGTGGTGCACATCAACTCCGGCATTGCCGCCCTGGTCGGCGCCATCATGCTGGGCGGGCGCATGGGCTACCGGGCGGAGCCCATGGCCCCGCACAGCGTCACCCTCACCATGGTCGGCGCCGCGCTGCTGTGGGTCGGCTGGTTCGGGTTCAACGCCGGCTCCGCGCTCGAATCGAGCGGCGCGGGTCTGGCGCTGGCCAACACCTTCGTTGCCGCCGCGGCAGCCGGGCTCGCGTGGGCCATTCTGGAGCTCATCTTCAAGTGGAAGTTCTCGCTGCTCGGCCTCGCCTCGGGCGTCGTCGCGGGCCTCGTGGCCATCACGCCGGCGGCGGGCTTCTCGGGCGTGATGGGGGCAATGGTGCTGGGCGCGGTGGCGGGCGTGGTGTGCCTGTTCTTCTGCACCGTCATCAAGTCGCTGCTCAGGTATGACGACAGCCTCGACGTGTTCGGCATTCACGCCATCGGCGGCATCGTCGGCGCCATCGGCACCGGCCTCGTGGTCAACCCCGAGTGGGGCGGTGCCGGCCTCGTCGACTATGTCGCCAAGCCCGGCGCGATCTCGCCTGCAGCGTACGATCTGGCCACCCAGGTCGCCGCCCAGGCGAAGGGCGTCGCCCTCACCATCGTGTGGTGCGGTGTCGGCTCGTTCATCATCTTCAAGATCGTGGACCTGGTGATCGGCGCCCGCGTCACGCCGGATACCGAGCAGACCGGCCTCGACCTGGCGCAGCACGGCGAGCGCGGCTACGCCTACGAGACGTGAGGACCTGCCAAGGCGCCTGAGCCGGCGCCTGAATCGCCGGCGGCATCGCAACCGAGCCCACCTGTGCGATGCCGCCAGCGCCCGGATGCCCGCGCGTCCTCCCGCGGGCATCCGGCTCGTCTTGCGGGCGCCAGGTCTTGGGCGCCTTGGCACTCGTGGCGCCAGGCCTTCCCCTGCCTCCCCGCCACAGCAGGATTTTTGCGACGCAGGCCGCATATATCCTTGGTTGCGCCCTCCGAGCGGGTTAATCTGACCAGTTGAGCCCATCGCCATCCGCCGAGCGGGAGGAGGACTGCCGCCCCCATGTGCCCCGACATGCGCCCAGACTCGCGCCCAGACTCGCGCGCCGAGACCGGTGCCGACCTTCCGAGCGACCCGGCGCTGCTCTCCGCCACCGACCTCATCGCGCTCTATCGCGCCAAGGCGCTCTCGCCGGTGGAGGCCACCAGGGCCGCGCTGGCCCGCATCGAGCGTCACGACGGCGCTGTCAACGCCTGGTGCCATCTCGACGCGGAGGGGGCGCTAGCCGCCGCGCGCGCCTCCGAGGCGCGCTGGCAGGCGAGGGCCCCCAAGGGCCTGCTCGACGGCGTGCCAATGGGCCTCAAGGACAACATCCTCATCGCCGGCATGCCGGCGCGCTTCGGCTCGCGCCTCACGCCGCCCGGGCCCAGGGAGATGGACGCGCCCGCCGCCGCCCGCCTGCGCGAGCACGGCGCGGTGATCCTGGGCAAGACCGCCATGCCGGAGTACGGCTGGAAGGCCACCGGCGACAGCCCCCTCACCGGCATCACCCGCAACCCCTGGGACACGCGCATGACCACCGGCGGCTCGTCGGCGGGGGCCGCGGCCGCCACCGTGCTGGGCATGGGCGCCCTGCACCTCGGCACCGACGGGGGCGGCTCGATCCGCATCCCGGCCGCCTTCACCGGCTGCTTCGGCATCAAGCCGACGCGGGCGCGGGTGCCGGCCTGGCCCGCGGCTCCGCTCGGCACGCTCGCCCATGTCGGCCCGCTGACGCGGACGGTGGCCGACGCCGCCCTCGCGCTCACGGTGATCGCCGCGCCCGATCCCCGCGACGTCTACGCCTGGACCACCCCGGCGCCCGATTTCCTGGAGGGCCTCGACGCCGGCGTGCACGGCCTGCGCATCGCCTTCTCGCCGCGGCTCGGCTATGCGCCGCGGCTCGACCCCGAGGTGGAGGCGGCGGTGGCCGCCGCGGCCAGGACCCTGGAGAGCCTGGGCGCCATCGTCGAGCAGGCCGACCCGGACATCGGCGGCGACCCCATCACGCTGTGGGACGCGTTCTGGTGGCCGGCCATGCGCTACACCTTCGAATCGCTCGGTGACCGCTGGCGCGACCAGGCCGACCCGGCCCTGGTGGCCGCGGTCGACTCGCGCCGCCCCGTCTCCGTCTCCGACCACCTGCGCGCCCAGTTGCAGCGGGCCGATATGCACAACGCCTTCGTGCGCTTCCATCAGCGCTACGACCTGCTCATC
>JBAPMW010000311.1:0-6662 GCA_049278815.1 Hyphomicrobiaceae bacterium | reverse complement strand
CCTCGGCCCTGCGCCTCTGCACGCTGCCGGCGCTAGCGGCAATGTCCCCGCCGAGCTTGCCCAGCACAGCGAACTCTTTCCAATAGTCGCCGACAAGCTTTTGCCAGAAGGCGGCATAGACCGATGACATCTCGTTTGGAGATCTGCACGCGGCAAACTTTGTTGGCAGGCTGACATCCTCGTCCAGCCGCCTGGTCACGAAGTCGAGCCACTCGCCGCCGAGCATGGTGAGCCCTTGCAAGGCTTTCTCGTTCCAGCTGGCGGCATCCGCGATGGACGGCCAGATGGCGATTGGCCAAGCGGGAACAGCACTCGGTCCGGCGGGCGTTTCATGTTCTATGGCTGGCTTGTCGAGCATGATGGATACCTCATGCTTACCCTTCCTGAGAGGATCCACACTCGTCTCTTGAGGAGGGCGACTGTGCGCGCCCTTCGGTGCGATCCTCTTTGACATGAATCAATCGACCCGGACGGGTGCGACGGGTGCGAGCTGTCAGGCGATGCGGTCGAAAGAGGCAGGGCTGCCGCGCCACTGCAGTATTTGCCGGCAATCAGGCAATGGCTGAAAGCCGGCCATCCCTGCAGGCAAGGCCTCATGCGCGCCGATGACGAGATAGCCGCCGCGTCTCAGCCGCGCTGCAAGGTTGCGCACGACCTGAATCTGCAGCGGAGGCACAAAGTAGGTCAGCACGAGATTGCGGCAGAGAACGAGGTCGAACGGCCCTTCGGGCATCTCCCGTCTGATGTCCTGGCAGAGGAACGAGATGCCTCGGCGGTACGCAGGCTTCACGCACAGCAGATCGTCTCGCCTCTCGAAGCAACGATCGATCCAGCCGCTCGGCATCTCCTTCACGCTGCCCTTCGGATAGCAGCCGGCAGACGCGCGGGCGAGAACGGCTTCGTCGACATCGGTACCGAGCAGGGAAAGGGCGATATCGGGGTGCGTGCCAGCAAGCGCCAGGTCCCACACGATGCGCAGCGTGTAGACCTCCTCGCCCGAGGCGCAACCGGCCGACCAGCATGTGACGCAGCGCCTCTGTTGCGCCGCCTGCTGCGCTAACTGTGGCAGCACGCGCTCTCCCAGCACCCGGAACACGTTTCGGTCGCGATAGAAGCGCGAGATCGTGATGCGGCAGAAACCGTCGAGGACCGCCCATTCCTGCGGGTGGCGTTCGAGGTGGTCTCGGTAGGCGGCGAAGTCTTCCAATCCGAGGCTTTCCATGCGGCGGCGGATGCGCTTGCAGACTTGGCTGCGCACCTTGCGGAAGCCGTGCCACCTGAGGCTGAGCTGTGGCAGTGCCCACTGCAGGAAAGCGACGCAGTCCGTGCTCGTCAAGCCGGCCTCCCTTGGGCGGCCGCGACCTTGGGCCTGACCGAAACGAGTGCCGGGCCGCGCGCTCGTCTCTCGATCAAGACATCAGCGATGCCGAACTGCCCGATGACCCAGGCGTTGGTTTCAAGGTGTCGCGTCACCCCTTCGCAGGTGAATGTCGACGGCGTGCAAGCGAGTGCGAGCGGCAGGAGCGCCTGGTCGGCCAGGTGCAGATCGAGCGCAGCCCCGCTTCTCAGATGGCTCAGCAGTGCGCCAGCTGCCTCGGCGGCGACCGTCTCCGAGCTCTTGCCTCGGGCTCCGAAGGCGCCGAAGCCGGCGCTCGTGTGCTCGTACTCGGCGGTGAGGAAGAGGCCGGCGCCGGGACTGGCGGCACTCACGTCCTCCGCTCGTAGGTTGATGGCCGGAGCCCGACCCGAGAGCAGTGCCGTCGCGCGGGCAACCATGCGCTGGGCAATGTGCGACGGCAAATTGGCTGCAATCGCGCGGCCTGATACCGAGCGAAGCGGTCCTCGCGCGATGATCTCCGCCGGCTTGAGACGGGCGCTGGCCTGGCTTCCGAGCCCTGAGACGCGTGCCGTGATCTCGCCTTGCCCCTCGGGCAGGAACCCGAACCGGGCCAATTCGACCTCGAGCGATATGCCCATGCGCGCGAGAAACGGACGCCAGACGCGGGCGATATAGTCATAGGGTGGGCTCCAGGGCACGTGGGTTCCGCCGCGGAGGCAAAAGCGGCTTGCGCCGCTTGCGAACAGGGCGACGAGCGCAACGGTCTGCAGGACAAGGGTCGCGGCGCCGGCGCTTCTCCCTTCGCGGGCTGCGGCCACATCGAAGAGGTAGTCGCCGGCTTGGGGTGGGGCCGTGGGCCGGAACGAAAGGCTTTCCGACCCAAGCGTTGCGCCCGAGACCTCCGCCTGGCAGAGCTGGGCTGCGGACAGCACCGCGGTCAGGTGTTGCGCAGCCAGGCCAGGCTTCGGGCGCCCGGCGCGCAGGCGTGCGATCGTGAGTGGTCGCCCGGTGATTGCCGACAGCGTCAGGGCCGTGCGCAGGATCTGGCCGCCGCCTTCCCCATGCGATCCGTCGATGATGATGCTGTCGCGCATGCCGGTGTGGGCTCTCCGTGCTCCTGCAATCGGTGGCCAAGGAAGGCGATGACCGCCTGCGGCTTAGGCTAAGCCCCACTCTGCTACATCGGGGCGCTGGCGGCCCAAGTTGGCTCAAGAGCTTGAGCTTACGGATTGATATCGATCAAAGAATCGGAAGATCGGGCACGGCATGGTGGCTGGCCCGTAGTCTCTTCGCGGAGTCCGTCATGCAGACCTTTGTCATGCTCACGCGACTGGCGCCCGATGCGGTCAAATCTCCAAGGGCGCTGGAGGATCTCGAGCGCAAGGCCGTCGAAGCGGTCAAGGCGAAGTGCCCAAGGTCAAGTGGAAGGACAGCCGTGATGGGGCCCTACGACGACATAGACATCCTCGAGGCCCCGGACCTTGCCAACGCGGCGCAGGTGTCGGCGCAGGTCCGCGCCTTCGGGCATGCCCACACCGAGATCTGGGGCGCCATGGAGTGGGCACGGTTCAAGGAGGCCGTGCGAGCCCTTGCCTGACCGCGGCTGCGAGCAGCTCCCTTAGCAGCTCCCTTAAGAGGAGGATCAGAGCCCATGAAGACGCGTGACCTGCATCGCGCTGAACCGCGCCATGACCTTATGAAGTCGCACCTGATCCAGGAGGAGGTGCACGACACTTACCAGACGCGCAAGAAATTCCACGAGCCCTCCGTCTGCAGCCAATGCGATGCCGTCTACCACGCGGGGAGATGGCAATGGATGGAGGAGAATCCGCAGGGCGCGTCCGATGATCTCTGCCCGGCGTGTCATCGCATCAAAGACAACTATCCGGCCGGAGAGGTCACGCTAAGTGGTGCCTTCTTCGCGGGGCACCGCGAGGAGATCCTCCGCCTGGTGCGCAACGAGGGAGCGGCCGAAACCGCCGAGCACGCGCTGCACCGGATCATGGGCATCGAGCAAGGCCCGGTGGAGACGGTCGTGACGACCACCGATATTCACCTGCCCCACCGCATCGGACACGCGCTCGATCATGCCTACAAAGGGAAGACGGAGGTCCACTTCGACAAGGAGGGCCACTTCGCGCGGGTGAGGTGGCATCGCGACCACTAAGCCTTGATCGTACTCGCATCCCCAGGAGTGCTCACATGCCCATCTGGCAGCTCTCTCCGGTCGATCTCTCCGATCCGAATTGGGAGGCGAGCTCCCATCGCGGAACGGCCATCGTACGCGCCCCCGATGAGAAGAGGGCGCGCGAGGCGGCGCAATCGGCTTTCGGCGTGGCGACGAGGTTCAAGCATCGCCCCCGGCTCATTGCACCGTGGACGCGTGCAAAGCTGGTGCATGCGAGCCACATCGAGGATCAACGGTTCGATCCCGAAGGGCCGAGCGCCGTGCTGGTGCCGGTCTTCGAGACGGACCTCGCCGCTCACCCCAAGAAGCCGGTCCCTGTCGCACATGAAGTACGGCCACCCCAGCCATCTGGGAAGCGAGGGACACGAGACACTCTAAAGCTCCTGGCCAAAGTCAGGGCAACGCTGCGCAGCGAGCCGAGCCTGGGCCCGCGGTTCCATCCGAGCGAGCTGGAGATCGGCAGCGACGGAGTGCTTGTGCTCGGCGGCGAGGTGGAGAGCGTGAAGGCCAAGAAGCTGGCGCTTGAGCGCGTAGCGGCGCTGGCCGGCATCGCCGGCATCGCCGACCGCCTGCACGCCAAGCCGGCGACGCATATGAGCGACAAGGAAATCCGCGCTCACATGCGCGACATGCTGATGGAGGAAGCCAGCTTCAAGGACCTCGAGCTCGGCGAGCTTGAGGCCGGCGCGCGCAAGCTCGAGCAGGGTGCTCCCGCCGACGCCCGCGGCAGCATCGACTTCGAGGTCAAGGACGGCGTCGTCACACTGAACGGCCGTGTCCCCACTCTTGTCACAAAACGGCTCGCCGGCGTCATGGCGTGGTGGGTGCCGGGCGTGCGCGATGTCGTCAACGGCATCGCCGTCGAGCCGCCCGAGGACGACGGACCCTACGTGATAGCCGAGGCCGTCCGCGTCATCCTGGAGAAGGACCCGTTTGTCGACGCCAGCCAGCTGCGGGTCGGTGTGCGCAACACCGTCGTGCGCCTGGACGGTCTCGTGCCCACCGGCGCCGAGCGGGAGGCGGCCGAGCGGGATGCGTGGTGCACCTTTGGCGTCGACAACGTCATCAACGAGATCGAGGTCAGGCCCTGAGGTTCTGAGTGCCATGCCCGAGCTGCCCGATGTGGAAACCTTCAAACGGAGGCTCGATGATGCTGCCGCCGGCCGGCGGATCACCGACGCCAAGGTGATTGATGCCCGGCTGCTCGATGGTATCTCGGCGCGGGAGCTGGAGCGCCGTCTCGTGGGACGGCGCATCCGCAGCACGGAAAGGCATGGTAAGCATCTGATCGCCGAGCTTGACGACGGCAGTGCCCTCGTTCTGCACTTCGGCATGACCGGCACGATCGAGACCTCGGCGGAGGGTCCGGAGGCACCGGCATACGAGGTGCTGCACATCGGGCTCGGGAAGGGCCGCTGGGCGTCCGTGACCTCGCGGCGCAAGCTCGGGCACATCTGGCTGACCCGTGACGTTGCCGCCTTCCTGAAGGAGCACGGCCAGGGCCTCGATGCGCTCGCGAAGACCTTCGACCCTGGGGCTTTCGCGACCGCCCTTGGCAGCAAGCGGTCGGCGCTGAAGTCGGCCCTGATGGACCAGGCGCGCGTTGCCGGTATCGGCAACATCTATGCGGACGAGATCCTTTTCCAGGCGAAGCTGCACCCCTTGACACTGGTCGGCGATCTCGATGACGATCAGATCAAGACGCTCTACCAGACGACCGTGAAGGTGCTGCGCCACGCGATCGCTCGCAAGCTGATGGCAGAAGGACCGGCGGGCGCCTTTCCGGACGACTGGCTGAGCGGCCACCGGCAACCGGACGGGCGCTGTCCGCGCTGCGGCACGCGTCTGGCCACGCTGCGGAGCGGAGGCCGGACGGGCTACTTCTGCCCCCGCTGCCAGGCAAGAGCAGCTGCTCGCCGATGAGCAGGCCGGCGATTGCTCAGCCTCACGCAAAGGCCATGAGCTTGCGCCCGCGGGTCGGGTGGCGCAGCTTCCTGAGCGCCGAGGCTTCGATCTGCCGGATGCGCTCGCGGGTCACGCCGAAGATCTTGCCCACCTCTTCGAGCGTATGCTCGGCCGTGCCGCCGATACCGAAGCGCAGGCGCAGGATGCGCTGCTCCCGCTCCGGCAGGCCGGACAGCACCTCGGCCACGGACTGTGCCAGCGCATTCGCCTCTGCAACCGCCTGCGGATTGGGCGCATCCTGGGCCTCGATCAGATCGCCCAGCGTCGCGTCACCGTCCTCACCGATCGGGATATCGAGCGAAATCGGATCACGGACGAGCGACATCGCCCTCTCGACCCGGGCGGCCGGCATGGCAATGCTCGCCGCGATCTCGTCGGCCTGCGGATTGCGCCCAAGCCTGTGCGAGAGCTTGCGGCGCTCGCGCAACACCTTGGTCACGCGCTCCGTCATGTGCACGGGGACGCGGATCAGGCGGCCCTGGTCGGCCATGGCCCGGGTGATGGCCTGGCGGATCCACCACACGGCGTAGGTCGAGACCTTGACGCCGCGTCGATAGTCGTACTTCTCGATTGCATGCATGAGGCCAAGATTGCCCTCCTGGATCAGATCGAGCAGGTCCAGGGAGCTCTTGCCGCGATACCTCTTGGCAATGGAAACGACCAGGGGAAGATACGCCCTCACCATCTCCTCGCGTGCCTTCTCGACATCGCGCTGGGCCTGCCGCACCTGCGCCGCGGCTGCGCGGAACTCCTCGATTGGGAGGCCGACGCGCTGGGCAAGGGCCGAGAGCTCCCGGTGCGCCTTGGCGACCGCGACGGCAGTGTGGCGCTTAGGCGCATCATGCCGTTCGATCCTGTCAAGCTGCCGGTGCTGATGCTCGAGTGCCGCAACCAGATCGGCGATCCGATCCGCGTGCAGTTTGAGGTGGCGGACTTCGCGGGCAGTGCGGGTCAGGAGATCGTCCAGTTGGAGGCGATCGCGCCTGCCGGGGCGACGGCCACGAGCCAGCACGGTGATCCGCTCTTGGCTGAGGGACCTGGCCTCCCGGGTAAGCGCGGCGATGCGCTCAAGGCGCCGCATCGTCTCCGGTGGCAGCTTGACCTCTCGATCGGCGGAGCCGCTGGGCAGGTTCTGGTCTTCCGTTACGGAGCTCTGCTGCTCCGTTGCAG
>JBAPMW010000310.1:0-2147 GCA_049278815.1 Hyphomicrobiaceae bacterium | reverse complement strand
CGGCGGTGAGGAGGGACGGCCTGTATCTGGTGGCCGTGCCCGCGGTGTAGCGGCCGCTCCTGACGAAGTATTGCTGCACCTGTGCCGGATCGACGCCTTCCCCTTCCACGTCTGGCGATGACCTCAGGGGCATGCTCAGCATGGCGGCCCACTCGCGGTCGAAGTCGATCAGCTCCTTGGCGATGGCCTGCCGCTCCGCCGAGTAGGTGTGCAGAATGTCCGGCACGCACCGGCCCCGCAGCACGCAGGCCAGCTTCCAGCCGAGATTGAAGGCGTCCTGCATGGAGACGTTCATGCCCTGCCCGGCCTTCGGGCTGTGGGTATGGCAGGCGTCGCCGGCGATGAACACGCGGGGGCTGCGAGTCGCCACGCTCTCCTCGGGCACGTCGTCGAACTTGTCGCACAGCCGCTGGCCGATCTCGTACACCGACCACCAGGCCACCTCCTTCACGTCCAGCGCATGGGGCCGCAGGATGCGCTGCGCCGCGGCGATCAGGCGGTCGATGGTGATGTTGCGGCTCCCGATCCGCTCGTCCGCTTTGAGCTTGTCGAGCTCGACATAGATGCGGACCAGATAGCCGCCCTCGCGCGGGATGAGCACGATGGTGCCCTCCTCGGCGGACTGGATGAGCGACTTGAAGCGGATATCGGGGAAGTCGGTGACGGCCAGCACATCCATCACGCCCCAGGCCTGATTGGCCGGTTCCCCGTGCAGCGCCCGCCCAAGCGATTGCCGCACGACGCTGCGCGCCCCGTCGCAGCCGACCACGTAGCGGGCCCTGACCGTCTCGATCTGTCCCTCGTGCCCCGGATCGACGCGCTCGAGCCTGACCGTCACCGGGTGGGTTGGCGCGCTGTTGGCGGGGGAGGCCGCGGTGTCGACCTCAAGGCCGAGCACGCGGCGCGCGTAGCTGGGCTCCAGGCGGCTCGGGGAATTATGCATGACGCCGAGGTAGAGATCGTGCACGCGCGCCTGATTCAGGATGACGTGCGGCATCTCGGACAGGCCGTCCTCGACGTCCTGCACCCTGCCGCTGCGGACGATCCTGTCCTTGCAGCTCTCGTCCGGCTTCCAGAACGTGGTCTCGTTGACCCAATAGGCCTCCTTCAGCACGCGCTCGGCGAAGCCGAAGGCCTCGAACATCTCCATGGTCCGGCAGGCGATTCCGTCGGCCTGGCCGAGCTGGAGGGGACCCGCCTTCTGCTCGACGATGCAGGTCTTGATGTCCGGGAATGCCGCCAGCTGCGCCGCCAGGGTCAGGCCGGCCGGCCCGCACCCGACGATCAGGACGTCGACCTCCTCGGGAAGCGGGTCGGAGCTGGAGGAGGACCTGTACGTCTCGGCAGGGTCTGACATCTCCGGGTCGCCGGCCCTGAACCCGTTGAGATGGAATTGCATTGGCGCTACTTCCCCTGCGGCCGCTGTCCTGAGCGTACCAAACACATACCGCTCTCGCGATCAGACGCAAATCCCTCCAATGCCGCGCCGAGCAGGAACCATCCGCGAGCCCCTCCCAGCGCGCCTGGAACTTATTGCACGCCAATTCGACGTTCAATTTCCGCAGCGAGAGCATCAAAGTTCGCATAGCATTCTTGGACCGCCGATTGGTGACCACCGATTGCCCCGTCGGCGGGCTTCAGCAGAAACATTGGCTTCCGTGCTTCCTGAGCCATCGGCATGAGAGACCGATAGTCCTTCAGTTGCGCCAATCTGTTGCGGTCCTGCTCGACGCTCGCAAATCCCTCATCCAGACCCAAAACAGCCTCCGCGTATACTTGAGGTGCTCTATCAAGCCAGCGCTGAAAGGCCTTCGCGGCCCTGCTGCCGTGGGAGGAGTAACGGGACACCACGTATCCAAGGGGAGACATCTCACCTGTTGGCAGTTGGAATGTGAGCGCAGATGGTGCCCTGTGCTTTCGGTCCTGCCATTCCGCACGCCAGGTTCTAAGTTTTGGTCCTACATTCTGCAATCCTCGTATTGAGAAAAGATCCGCTCCTATGGGAATCACCACAAAATCAGCTGAAACGAGAGCGCATCGATTGATCGCACCCAAGTTAGGGCCCACATCAATCAACCCGATGGCAGCCTGCTGCTTCTTTCCTACTGTTCTCAACATGCGATCAAAGGCAGCGGTGATGCGAAAAG
>JBAPMW010000309.1:0-3720 GCA_049278815.1 Hyphomicrobiaceae bacterium | reverse complement strand
TTCTCGGGAAATCGCGCCACAGATCGTCCGATGTCTGCGTATGGTGCGGTGAAGCCGATGCCATGGGTCCAGTCCTCCTGGACCTTCAATGGCTTACGATTGAGCCGGATTTAAGGAGATAGGCATGTAGAGAAGCCGTAGCACGCCGGAGTCCTTGGAAAGATCGGGCCGTACCTGCCTTGCTCCACCTTGTCCTCGACAAATCCCCCTTCGGGGATCGCCATGGCGGCAGGCTTCGTCCAATCCTCTCGCTTCGATGCAACCGACATAACTCCGTCCTTTCGGTTCTGTCGAAAGACATTGACGTCTGTGAACTGTATTTTGCGATCGAAGCTAATCACAAGAAGTAATGAGCTCGAGCAGCATGGAGCACATGCAGTGGCTTCGTGTCTGGGCCATTGGCGCATCGGCCGTTTGCCCCATCATTACCGGGTCCATCACCTGGACAAATCGGTAGAAGTGCTGGTTATCGGTATGATCGGCACCTAGGGGTGCGGGAGGCCTCGGATGTGCCGGAGCTTGTCCAAGATGGCTTGCGGAGTGGGCGTCAGGGCGATTGGCTCTTTGGCCCCCATAGGGGGGGGATGCCCCGAGATCTGTTGAAATAGGATGAGGCGGCGTTGCTCGCCTTGAGCCGGTAGGCTCGGGGTGCTGATTCCCTGAGAGGAGAGCAACGCCATGACGAAAGCTATCACGACTCGCCCGCTGCCTGTCACGCCGCGGGTGCGGGAGGCGTGGGACGATGTGGGCAACTGCTTCGAGCGCTTCTGCCTGACGGCGGGGATCGAGGCCGTGCAGACGCTGTTGGAGGCGGACGCGACCGAGCTGTGCGGGGAGCGCCATGCCCGCTCGGCCGGGCGCGTCGGCTACCGCTGGGGCACGACGCAAGGCAAGCTCCCCTTCCACGGCGGCAACGTCGATGTCGCGCGTCCGCGCGTGCGCAGGCTCGGCAAGGGCGGCCGGGAGATGGAGCTGCCGACGTGGACGGAGGCGCTGCGGCAAGAGTGGCTCGGCAAGTGGGCGATGAACCTGATGCTGATCAACGTCTCGACGCGCAAGATCGGGCGTGCGGTGCGGTTGCCGGAGGATGGTCTTGCGATTGCGGACGGCGACGGCACCTCGAAGTCCGCGGCCTCGCGGCGGTTCGTCGCTCTGTCGTCGGACCGGCTGGCGGAGTTCATGGCGGCGGACTTGTCGAAGCTCGACCTCCTGGTGATCCAGATCGACGGCCTGCACGTCACCAAGGAGCTGGTGCTGCTGGCGGCGATCGGCATCGACGCGCAGGGCCGCAAGCACCCGCTGGGACTGGTCGAGGGGACGGCGGAGAACCGCGCCACGGCGCAGGCGCTGATCGATTCCCTGGTCGGGCGCGGGCTCGACCCGTCGGTGTGCCGCCTGTTCGTCGTCGATGGCGCCAAGGCGCTCACGTCGGCGATCCGCCGCACGTTCGGCAGGTACACGCCGATCCAGCGCTGCCAGGTGCACAAGGCCAGGAACGTGGTCGAGCGCTGCCCGAAGAAGCACGTCGCGAGCGTCAAGCGGGCGCTGCGCCAGGCGTGGGAGGAGGACGATGCGGATAAGGCAGAACGTCAGCTGAAGGATCTTGCCAGGAGGATCGAGCGCGAGGCGCCGGGCGTGGCAGGCTCGATCCGCGAGGGGCTCGACGAGATGCTGACCGTCAGCCGGCTCGGACTGCCCAAGGCGCTGCGCCGGGCGCTGGCCTGCACCAATGCCATCGAGAACATGCAGGGCACGATCCGGCGCGTGTCGCGCAACGTCAAGCGCTGGCAGCATGCCGAGATGGCGCTGAGGTGGGCCGCGGCCGGCATGATGGAGGCGGCCAAGGGCTTCCGCAGGCTGAAGGCCTACAAGCAGCTGCCGCGCCTGCGGGCAGCGCTCGACGCGCATGCTACCCGCCATGGCCAAGGCTGCCAGGTTGCGCCCGAGCGCAAGGCCGCATAGCCTCATGCCCCAGCAACGCCGCTTCGTGGAAGTTCAACATCGGGCGGGACATCGCCCCCCCATAGGGGCCCCCGAGTACATAGCGCCCCTCACACACAGAGATGTTGCGCATGAGAACCACGGTCGATCTGGGTCACGAACAGTAAGGCTTGGCGGGAGCATATTGTGTCCGGACTGCCCCCGATCTCTGCCGAACACCCAGGTCGAGGTGTGTTTTGTTGCCCTTCGAAATCCGTCTCGCGAGGGGCTCGCTGCTCGGAAGGGCTCAGGTCTTGCGAGGCTCGTCGCCGAGCTTCGCGACCAGGAGCGCATGGGTGTCCGCCGGTACGGCACAGCGCGCAACGATACGCGGCCACAGGTCTATGTGCGGAGCGCCGACGACCGCTGGGCTCAGGGTCACGATCTGGAGATCGTCGTTCAGATGCTGCCGCAGGCCGCAGCTGAGCGCTCGGCAGGCCACGCGTGGGTGGCACTCGCGGTAGTGACAGATGCGCCCCAGGTAGCGCCTCGCCGCGTTGGCAAGAAAGATGTCGGCGCCCAGGTTGATGGTCTGTGCCGTGCCCTGGAGGCGCCGCCCGAGGCGGGCAAGAGGATCAAGGTCCATTGCGGCATCGATGGTGACCAGCACGTCGGCATCCTTCAGCACGGGCTTGTCGGTCGCGAGCGAGCCGAGCAGGGCGATGCGCAAGACACCCGGCGCCGACCGCGCCGCCCGCACGAACGCGAGGACGGCGTTGAGCAGGTGAGGTCGCGGGTTCGGCACAGAGGGCCTGGGTGCAAGCGTCCGGCGGTTGCCGTGGCGTGCCATAAGACTGTCGGTCTCCTTCGCGCGTGACGGGCGCATAGCGCGACAACCTTGGTTGAGAACAGCTTCCCACCTTGATTGTCGCTACGCCTACCCTTGGGCGGGGAGCGGCGCTTCACGTTGAACAGAACGAGATCGGAAGGCATCGGTGGACTGCCCGCGGTCAGATCGTCGAGGCGCTCGGATAGATGGGGTCAGCCCGAGGTCCTCCAGCGCATCGATCCACCCGCGGCAAACGTCGGAGGCGAGCAGATCGGGCTCATCGACCTGGAGCCAGGGCTGCAGAGCCAGCTCGCCCTCCCCCGTGTCGCAGTTCGCCTTGAGGATCTGGTAGTGAACGGCTTCGCCCAGGTCAGCGAGCGCCGCATCGGCCGACCTGCCCTCCTTGGTCAGCTCCGCGAGCTCCTCGCGCGAGACCATCGATTGCACGTGGGGCCGATAGGCGCTTTCGTCGAACGGCTGCATGACCCAGACATCGTCGGAGAACAGCTGGGCCTTCTCGATGGCCTGGCGTTCGGCTTCCTCATCGTCCTTGTCGTCGCCCTCGATCGCGACGACAGCGGTCTCGACCCTGATGCGCGCCACCCGAACGAGGTGGCTGACCCGGCGACGCTTGGCGTTCATGACGATCGCTCCCGTTTGCGCTCCTGAACGAGCGGGGCTTTCCCGGCCGCTGCGCTCTATGCGGTCCCCAATACGGTTGAGGTGAGAAGCTCCTTCAGCCGGTGAAATCGTTCTGTCGCCGCCGCGCGCTGTTCGGGCGTCTCGATGAACGCGTCGTCGCCAGAAGGCTTGGCCGACAGGGCCTCGTCGTCCCGACGACGCATTCGATCGAGATGATCGAGGTAGGCCCGGATCTCCTCGGCCCCGAAGATGCTGCGGATCTCTGCCACGAAACTTGACAGCTCCCGGGCAAGCTCCGGCCGCGTAACGGCCATCTCCGCATAGTCCAA
>JBAPMW010000308.1:0-5023 GCA_049278815.1 Hyphomicrobiaceae bacterium | reverse complement strand
CGCCCAGGTGCAGCTCTTGCTCGGGCAAGAATACCCAGCCCCCGGGTCCACCGATGCTACGACCGAAAGGCGTGTCGAGAATCGTAGCAAGTCGGATGGCGGCACGAGCATGGCGCGACGTGGGCCGAGGATGGGTCACAAGCTCGCCGAACAGGATCTCCGCCACGAGGGGCTCAGGGACAGCGAGCAGGTCCTCGTAGGTCGCGACGCGGCGCGCGGGCTTGGCAACGGATTGGGTCATTGAACGACCTTAGCACAACCGTGCCGCCAGCCGCGCATCACCGGCCAAAGCGTGTCAAGCGGAAAGCTTAGGCCGAGGAATGGAGGCGCCACAACCTTGGAGCAATCGCGGAAGGACTCAAGCACGGTCCATTTGCCGTCTCGCAGCTCGTGTGCCTCCAACGTCCTCGTTGCCGGATCGATGAGCCAAAGGTGGCGGACGCCGGCCTTGGCGTAGACGATCTTCTTCTCGCCCCGATCGCGGGCCGCGGTCTCGGGCGACAGCACCTCGCAGGCCCATTCGGGCGCGAGGTCGATCCAGTTTCCGTCGAGCAGCGGCCTGATCCGCCCAAGGCGCCAAGCGGCAACGTCTGGCACTATGACGTGGGGACCGACATGCACCTCAACCCGAGGAAGGCAAAGCCAGGACTGCGGGTGTCGGCTCTCGTTCAGCACAACGGGCGCGAGAGCGCTCACAAGCGCGGCAAGCACAACATTATGGTGGAGATCCCCCCGCCGGTGCGTCACCAGCCGGCCGAAGATGATCTCCGCGATCAGAAGGTCCGACGCGGCCACCAGATCCGCGTAGGTCGCAGCGCATCTCGCATGCTGAGCCATCGCGTACCTCTTTGGGCTGCGATCAGGCAGCGAGCCTACTTATAGCACACCGCCCTTGCCGCCTCGACCACCTGCGCCGCGTTGGGGAGCGCCAGGCGCTCCAAATTGGCGGCGTAGGGCATGGGCACGTCGGCGCCCGTCACCTTGGCGGGCGGGGCGTCGAGGTCGTCGAAGGCCTGGATGGCGACCTGGGCGCAGATCTCGGAGCCCACCGAGCACACCGGCCAAGCCTCCTCGACCGTGACGATGCGGTTGGTCTTCCTGACGGAGGCGAGGACCGTCTCGAGGTCGAGCGGCCGCAAGGTGCGCAGGTCGATGACCTCGGCCTCGATGCCCTCCTTGGCGAGCTCAACGGCGGCGTCCAGCGCGTAGACCATGCCGCGGGCGAACGAGACGATGGTGACGTGCGTGCCGGGGCGGGCGATGCGGGCCTTGCCGATGGGCACCAGCCAGTCGTCCACCTTGGGCACCGGGCCGGAGCTGCCGTAGAGCACCTCGTTCTCCAGCACCAGCACGGGGTTTGGGTCGCGGATGGCGGACTTGAGGAGGCCCTTGGCGTCGGCCGGGTTGGAGGGCGCCACCACCTTGAGGCCCGGCACGTGCGCGTACCAGGCCGAGAAGCACTGGCTGTGCTGGGCGGCGACGCGGGCGGCGGCGCCGTTGGGACCGCGGAAGACGATGGGGCAGCTCACCTGTCCGCCGGACATGTACAGCGTCTTGCCGGCCGAGTTGACGATCTGGTCGATCGCCTGCATGCCGAAGTTCCAGGTCATGAACTCGACGATGGGCCTGAGGCCGGCGAAGGCTGCACCCACGCCGATGCCGGCGAAGCCCTGCTCCGTGATGGGCGTGTCGATCACGCGCTTGTCGCCGAACTCGTCGAGCAGGCCCTGGCTGATCTTGTAGGCGCCCTGATACTGCGCCACCTCCTCGCCCATGAGGAGCACGTCCTTGTCGCGGCGCATCTCCTCGGCCATGGCGTCGCGCAGCGCCTCGCGCATGGTCTGGGTGACGGTCTCGGTGCCGGGGGCGATCTCCGGTTCAGCCACACGCGCCACAGGCGCCGCCGGGACTCCCTCCCCCGTCGCGCCGAAGGCGCGCCCCGACAATGTGGGGGAGGGTTGGGGTGGGGGGGATTGCAGAACCTTGGAGGTCGGGGTTCCCCCCACCCCTAGCCCCTCCCCACGAGGGGGAGGGGAATCCGGTCGCGCTTGCTTCGCGGTCGGTGCGGCCTCGCCGTCGAGCAGGGCGATGGGCGTATTGACCTTCACGCCCTCGGTGCCCTCGGCGACCAGCAGCTTGGAGACCTTGCCCTCGTCCACCGCCTCGACCTCCATGGTGGCCTTGTCGGTCTCGATCTCGGCGATGACATCGCCCGGTTTGACGGCCTGGCCCTCGGCCACCAGCCATTTGGCGAGCTTCCCCTCCTCCATGGTGGGCGACAGCGCGGGCATCAGGATCTCGGTGGGCATTCGGTCTCTCGGCGTATGTGTCAGAGGGGTCAGACCCCTCGCCTCTACGTCGCGGCCAATCTCTAACGTCTGTGCGAGGGGTCTGACCCCTTCACCCAACCTACGATTACGCCGGCACCAGCACGTCCGTCCAAAGCTCGCTCTCGTCCGGCTCAGCGTCGCCTTGGGCGAACTCGGCCGCGGCGTTGACGATGCTGCGAACCTCGGCGTCGATCTTCTTGAGCTCGTCCTCGCTCAGAACGCCCTCCAGGAGCCGCCGGCGCACCTGCTCGATCGGGTCGCGCTCGTCGCGCATCTTCTGGATCTCGTCGCGCGTGCGGTACTTGCCGGGGTCCGACATGGAGTGGCCGCGGTAACGGTAGGTGAGCATCTCCAGGATGCAGGGGCCGTTGCCCTGGCGCACCCAGGCCACCACCCGCTCGCCGGCGGCCTTGACGGCGCGCACGTCCATGCCGTCCACCTGCTCGCCGGGGATGTCGAAGGAGCGGCCGCGCTGGGAGAAGTCGGTGGTGGCGGCGGAGCGCTCGATCGAGGTGCCCATGGCGTACCTGTTGTTCTCGATGATGAACACCACCGGCAGCTTCCAGAGCTTCGCCATGTTGAAGGCCTCGTACACCTGGCCCTGGTTGGCGGCGCCGTCGCCGAAGTAGGTGAGGCACACCGCGTCGTTGCCGCGATAGCGGTTGGCGAAGGCGAGGCCGGCGCCGAGCGGCACGTTGGCGCCGACGATGCCATGGCCGCCGTAGAACTTCTTCTCGTGCGAGAACATGTGCATGGAGCCGCCCTTGCCCTTGGAGTAGCCCCCGCGGCGGCCCGTCAGCTCCGCCATCACGCCCCTGGGGTCCATGCCGGTGCTGAGCATGTGGCCGTGGTCGCGGTAGGTGGCAATGACCTGGTCGCCCGGCCGAATCACCATCTGCATGCCCACCACCACCGCCTCCTGGCCGATGTAGAGGTGGCAGAAGCCGCCGATCAGGCCCATGCCATAGAGCTGGCCGGCCTTCTCCTCGAAGCGGCGGATGATGAGCATGGCGCGATAGGCGGCAAGCTCCTCGTCGTGGCTGAACGGCGGGACAGCATGCTGGCCGTTGGGGCGGGGCATCGGTATGGCGGACCCTGTGGAGGTGGCGTAGGACATGCGGACATGCAGGACGTCGGGGACGTGGTCTCGGGGCCAGACCGTACAAGAAAGGCCCAGGGCTGGCCAGCCGCGCCATCTGCACGGGTGTCCAGCGCAAGTTGTTACTCGGCAAAGGTTACGACCCGGTCGCCGGATCTGACAAAGCCCAGCCTTTCGATGGCCAGCTCCTCAATAATATCCGGGTTGCCCGCCTCCAGCAGCGCCACGTCGTGGGCCAGACGCGCACGCGCGGCTTCGAGAGCTGCGATGCGGCTCTCCAGCGCGATTGCACGCTGGATCAGCCGCGATCTAGCCTCGTAGCCGCGCCTGCCGCTGGCGGCGTGATAGGCGAAATAGCCGATCGCCAGCAGACAGCAAAGCGAGACCAGTGCTTGCCGCCGCCGACCCTTGCGCCGATCATACATGCGGGTCTACGCGGAACCTTGAGTGTGCATTGCCCCAGACAGTGGAAGACTAGCGGACATCAGTTAAGTCTACGTAAAGCGCCGTCTCGAAATTGCACGGGCGGCGGGACGCGCCATAGGCATGCATGCACCGCAGCATCGGGCGCGAGCGCGCGGCGACAGCGAGAGGAGGAGCAAGGATGGGAACCAACATCGCATTCAGCCGGCCGGACGGCAGGCAGGCGTCGGGCTACCTGGCGAGCGCCGGCCGCGCCAACGCCCCCGGCGTCGTCGTGATCCAGGAGTGGTGGGGCCTGCAGGACCAGATCAAGGGCATCTGCGACCGCTTCGCGCTCGCCGGCTACGATGCGCTGGCGCCCGACCTCTACGCCGGCACTGTGGTGCCCTACCACGACAGCGACGCGGCCGGGAAGGAGATGGGCTCGCTCAACTTCATCGATGCCACCGAGCAGACCGTGCGCGGGGCGGCGCAGCTCCTCAGGAAGAGCGGCGGAAAGGTGGGCCTCACCGGCTTCTGCATGGGCGGTGCAGTGACCGTCATCGGCGCCTGCCGCATCCCCGAGCTCTCCGCCGCGGTGTGCTTCTACGGCATCCCGCCGGACAGCGTGGCGAAGCCCGCCGACATCAAGGTGCCGCTGCAGGCGCACTTCGCCAACCAGGACGACTGGTGCACGCCGGCCGCCGTCGACGCCTTCGAGGCCGCCCTGAAGGCCGCCGGCAGAAACGCCGAGGTGTTCCGCTACGACGCCTCGCACGCGTTCGTCAACGAGCAGCGCGACGTCTACGACCGAAGTGCCGCCGAGCTGGCGTGGGGGCGGACGCTGAAGTTCTGGGCAACGCACCTGGGTGGGTGATGAAGGGGTAGGGCGGATTAAGGCGATAGCCGTAATCCGCCGGGCCAGGCGAACATGGCGGGTTACGCGCTTCGCGCTGACCCGCCCTACAGGTGTCTACAATCGTCGCCGAATCGGCATCTCCACGCCGAATATGCTTGCGTTGTTGCGTATGCGCAACTACGGCCCTGATCCGGTCAACTTTGTCCGCCAGCATTTGGGGAGTTGTTAACCCACAGCTGCAATGGTCGCCGCCACCGGTTGACATTAAGTGACTGGCGAGAGCGCTTGACTGCAGCGGGCGTGAGAGGTGTGGCATGGGCGTAGTTGCGAGAG
>JBAPMW010000307.1:0-2125 GCA_049278815.1 Hyphomicrobiaceae bacterium | reverse complement strand
GTGACCAAGAACGAGGGGCGGGCGATGGCCGCGGCGCGCATCGCAACCCGCGCGCTGGACCGCGGCCTCATTGGCACGGCGAGGGTGGTGGCGGCCGCCGTGCTCCTCATCGCGCTTCGGCCGCGCTCGGCCCGCAAGCAATGGCGCAAGGGCAGCGCCAGCCTGTGCTTCGCCGCCGGCTGCATCGCGCCGGTTGCCGGCGTGCGCGCCTATCCCTACCGCAACATCCAGGGCGCTTGAGCCATGCCCAAGCTCGTCTCCGTCGTCATCGAGTGGGAGAACGCCAAGCTGTCCGATCTCGATCGGGCCGAGCGCATGCTGGCGCAACTCGGCACGCAAATGGCCGAGGAGGCCCGCAAGCGCGACCTCAGCGCGGAGCTCATCGTTCTCTACGACAGCGACGCCATCGATCCCGCCGTGCCTTCCACGGCCATCGAAACGCAGATCGACCGTGCGGCCTGGCCTGGCCCCATCAAGCTCGTGCCGGCTCCAGGGCAGCGCTACTACGAGCAGAAGAACAAAGGCGCCAAGCTGGCCTCCGGCGAGGTCGTGATCTTCCTCGACAGCGACGTGGTGCCGGACGAGGGCTGGCTCGAAGGCCTGTTGGCGGCGCTCGACGATCCCGAAATCGGCATCGTCGGGGGTGAGACCTATCACACCACCGATACTCTGCACGATAAGCTGTTTGCGGCGTTCTGGACCTTCCCGACCCGGCGCCCCTCGCGCGGCCTCTGTCGCTACAAGAACTTCTACGCCAACAATTTCGCGGTCCGGCGCGAGCTGTTCCTCGCCCATCCGTTCCCCGACGCGCCCGCCTATCGCGGCCAGTGCGCGGCCTTGGCGAAGTCGCTCATGCGTCAGGGGACCGCCATCTACCGCCAGGGCACCTCCAGGGTGTCGCATCCGCCGCCGGAGGGTGCGCGCACCTTCGTGGTGCGCGCGCTCTGCCTGGGCTACGATTCGGTCTACTGGAGAGGCCAGCGCCGCTTCGGCCCGGTTCTCGACGCCAACCCGATCGGCTCGCTCCTGCGCTTCGTCCGGCAGCTGTGGGAGGTGTTGGTGCGTGTTGCCACTCGCGCCCGCACGATTGGCCTCGGACCGCTCGGCATCCTCGCGGCCATCGGCATGGGGTTCGCGTTCTATGCCTTGACGCTCGCCGGCGAGGTGGTGGCGTTCTTCGCTCCGGGCGTGATCCGCAACAACCTATCAGTTTGAAATCAGAAATCAGAAATCAGAGGTCAGCAATCAGAGCCGTGCTATCTTCTGATTTCTGACTTCTGGTTTCAGACTTCTGAACCCATGGCGACGGTCCTGGCGATCTCCTCCCACGTAGCGCGCGGCAGCGTCGGCTTGGCGGCCACCGTGCCGGCGCTGCAATGGCTCGGTTACGAGGTCTGGGCCGTGCCCACGGTGGTGCTGGCAAGCCGCCCCGGCCTCGGCCGCCCGGCGCAGCATGACCTGCCGCCCGAGGCTCTTGCCGCCATGCTCTGCGGACTGGAAGCCGATGGCTGCTGGGCCAGGCTCGATGCCGTGCTGACGGGCTACTTCCCTTCTCCCGCCGCGGTGCGGGTCGCCGCCGAGGCGCTGCAGCGCCTCCGGCAGGCGGCCCCCGACATCCCGGTGCTGGTGGACCCCATCCTCGGCGACGCCGGCCGGCTCTACGTCGCAGAAGCCACCGCCGCCGCCATCCGCGACGAGCTGCTGCCGCTCGCCACCATCGCCACCCCCAACCTGTTCGAGCTGGCGTGGCTCAACGGTGCCGCCATCGAGGGGCTTGGCGCTGCGGTCGCCGCTGCACGCCGGCTCGGCCCTCGCGCCGTCCTGGTGACATCGGCTGCGGAGACGCAAGACCGAGTCGCGACGCTCCTCGTCACAGCGACGGAGCTTGTCGAGCGCTCGTCCCCGCGGCACGACGGCATCCCCAACGGCGCCGGCGACCTCCTCGCCGGCCTGCTCCTCGGGCACCTGCTGAACGGCCGGGGCACGGAGGCGGCGCTCGATGCGGCCTTGGCCGATCTCGACCGCGTGCTTGCCGCGAGTGCGGGCCGCGATGTCCTGGCACTGGCGGCGTTGCGAGGCTGCGGAAGGGGTCAGACCCTGCGGGCTACGGGATTCACACAAGTCC
>JBAPMW010000306.1:0-1586 GCA_049278815.1 Hyphomicrobiaceae bacterium | reverse complement strand
TGCCGAGCCCGAGGCGGCCGAGTTGCGCCTGGTCTGCCACTTTCGCAACTGGCGCAACGGCTGGAACAAGCCCAATGGCCGCGCGTTCGCTTCACAATGGCCGCAAAGCCGTTGGCGGAGGCCGAAGGAGATGCCCATGACACAGCAGAAAGCCGGTGACCCGTCACAGGGCTATGGCCGGACCGCTACGGAAGGCGCGAAGAAGCATCTGGGAGATATGGCGGATGCTGCTGGCGAACGGATGAGGGAGACCGCGGACAGCGCGCAGGAAATGGCCGGCAATATCGCCGATCAGGCTCGTCACCATGCAGAGCGAGCGCAGGAGGCAGCCAAGCGGTTTCGCCCCTTCGTCGAGAAATCGCTCAAGGAGCAGCCCATGACAACCCTTGCGGTCGCGGCCGCCATCGGCCTGGTGCTCGGCGCGCTCTGGAAGAGGTAGCACTTGAACTCATGGACGCCGAGCAGCGGCATTTTCCCAAGGCGGCCGGCGTGCTCTTCGGGTTGGGGCTCGGCGGCTTTTTCGACGGTATCGTGCTGCACCAGCTCCTGCAATGGCACCACATGCTGAGCAGCTGGTATGCCGTGAACACCGTCGAGAACCGCGAACTCAACACACTTTGGGACGGCATCTTCCACAGCGCCACGTATCTCTTCGTAGTCGCGGGGCTGTTTGTACTCTGGCGCAGCGCACAGCGCCGGCATCTCTTCTGGTCGAGCAAGCTGCTCGCGGGCACCATGCTGCTCGGCTTTGGACTCTTCAACACGGCCGAAGGCATCATCAACCATCATGTGCTCAGCCTTCACCACGTGAACGAGACGGTCGCGCGCGAAAGCTGGCTCTATTGGGACATCGCCTTCACGTTCTCGGGCCTCGTCATGCTGGCGGCCGGGTGGCTGCTGCTGCGGCAGGGCGAACGCGAAACTGCCGCGGCAAGGGCGGTGCGCAGGGCATGATGGCGAGCCTTAAGCAGGGTCTGATCTGGTGTGCCTTCGCGTTTCTGCTGCTGCTGGCGACCGCGCCCGCGTGGCGGGTGCTCGCCTTCGACATCAGCCCTTCGCTCGATGGGGCGCTCCTGTTCATCTGCTCGGGCGGACGGGGAACCTGATCATGCATGCGGCCCGCTTCGCGGCGACCGCGCGTGCAGGAACTCTTCCAGCAGGTCGAGCGCTGCGCCCATGGCGGCCGCGCAGACCTCCTGTTTCGGAAGCTCCCCAAATTCATGCTTCACCGCCTTCATGCGCCCGTCGCGCGCAGCGACGGCGACGTAGACGAGGCCAACGCGGTTGCCGTCCTCGTCAGGTTCGGGCCCGGCGACACCCGTAATGGCCGTGACGAGGGCGGCCGGGCAGCGTGCAAGCCCGCCTGCGGCCATGGCCTGCGCGACTTCCCCGCTCACGGCAGTGTGCGCGGCAAGCACCTCTTCCGGCACGCCGACCGCGGCGGTCTTGTTGTCCTTGGTGTAGACGATGAACCCGCCGTGCAGCACCGTGCTCGCGCCGTCTGCCTGCGAGAGCAGATAAGCAAGGGATCCGGCCGTACAGGATTCGACCGTTGCCAGCGTCGCGCCGCGCGCGAGGGCAAGTTC
>JBAPMW010000305.1:0-6331 GCA_049278815.1 Hyphomicrobiaceae bacterium | reverse complement strand
GAATGGCGGCACACCAAGCGGCGCAGCCGCGCCGGGGTGGCGCCAGGGGAAGAAAGCCGCGCGCAGCTGTTGCGGGCCTCAGCCGCTTCCGGCACCATCGCCAACTTGAAGGCCGGGCGCGGCCGACGGCGAGGACGGACCCGGCACGGGCGCGCGCAGACGCGGGCGTGGGCCCGGACGCCGGTCCACGATCAGGAAACGCTCCACGTCCTCCGGCGTAAGCTGCACACGCAGGGACGCTGCGAGGGCTTCGCGGCCCATATTCGTGAGGTCGGTGTTGAAGTCGTCCCACTGCGGCATGAGCACGAGGGCCTCGATGGCCTCCGCATGGGCACGCGCACCCAGCATCTCTGCCGCGCGGCGTCCCACGCGGTCGTCGTCGCGGGCGATGTAGAGCCGCCGCAGCCCGGACGGCGGGATGAAGGCCGCCAGGTGCGTCGCCGACAGGGCCGCAACGATCGGCAGTGCCGGCAGGACGACACGAAGGGACAGCATGGTCTCCAGCCCCTCGCCGGCTGCCAGCACATCCGTTGCTTTGCCGAACCAGGCACCAGACCCGAGCAGACGCCCGAGCGACCGCCGGGGCGTCGCGAGCGGGGCCTTGCCCGAGCCGTCGCGGGCGAGCCACGTGCGCAGCACGCCCGTTATGGCGCCGCCGGGGTCGGTGACGGCCGCCAGCAGCGCCGGCCAGGTCTCGCGCGGCGCACCCTCATGTGCGCGGTAGAAGCAGGTGGGATGGAAACGCAGCGCGGGCAGGTCGCCCACATCCGCGATGCCCCGGTGGCGCAGGTATATGGCCGCGAGCGTACCCGGGATCGGCTCGGCGGAGGCGAACAGGCGCCGGGCCGCCTCGGGCGACCCGCCCGGGATCGGCGGCCGTGCTGGCGCGGAGCGTTGGTACTCCTGCTGCGGCAGGCTGAGGAACCGGCGCGCCTCCTCCAGCACGTCGCGGAAGGTGTGGAGCCGGCACACGCGGGCGATCAGGTCGAGGAGGTCGCCACTCTCAGCCGTCGCAAAATCGACCCAGCGGCCGCAAGCGCCCTTGCCGCTTTCCGGCCCGGTGAGCCGTACCATGAGGCTGCGGCCCGGCGTGTTGTCGATGTCGCCGACGCGCCAGGCGCCGCCTTCGCGCCGGCCGTTGGAGAGGTACTCGCGGCACACCGCCTCGGCATTCTGCGCGAGGCGGCGGGCCAGATCGGCAGCGGGTCCCATTTCACGCGCCCTCCCGCTCGGCGATCCGCTGCAGGGGGTAGCGCTCCATCAGCCTGGCCAGCACCGCGGCACCGCGCTCGTCGGTGGGCACGAACATCCTGAGATTCCAGGCGATGATCTCGTGGAAGAGGCCGTACGCCGTTAGCCGGTCACGCATGGAATCGGTGAAGCCGATGAGCTCGATGCGGTGGACGTGCATCACACGGACGCGCCGCAGCTGCAGGCCGTCGGCGAGGTGCAGGACCATGCGCCCGCCTATGAGGCCGGCGCAGGCGTCCTCGGGCGTGAGCTCCGGCACCGTCGCGCAGGCCGCTGCGACCCAGGCCGGCGATACGTGGCGCCCGATGATGCGCTCGCCGTCGTCGGTCTGCAGGCGATACACCCGGCCGCCGTCGTGGGGCAGCTGGCGCCACACCGGGAGCAGCAGGCCCGTGACGACATGCAGCGTGCTCTCCCGGAACTCGGGGAGCTGGGCCAGCTCGGCCTCCCAGGCGAGGGTGAACGCGTCAGGCTCGGTGGGCCGCCACGCGGTCGCCGCCAGCGCATCGACGGCGATGGAGGGCCGCTCCAGGGGCCGGACGAGCCGCACGCGGCGCTCGACCGTGCCGTCGTCGAGCATGCTGCGGCCCGTGCCGCCGGCGTCACTGAACACCAGGATGCGCTTCTCGTCGTCCTGGAACGCCTGCGTTTCGGCGAGGTTGGCCGACCCCGCACGGCTCTCGACGGCGAGGCGCCTGTCGCCGGCACCATCCGCCTTGGCGACGATGCGCCGCGAGCGTCCCGTGACCTCGGCCACCCGCTCCGCCCCGAAGTGCTGCACGATCTGGTCGAGCGCGCCCGGCACCGGGTCGAGGGAAGCCAGATGCTCGATCAGCCGGTCGCACCGCTCCACGGCCTCGCGGCACTGCACGGGCTGCCCGTCCCGGAGCACCGGCCGCGAGGCGAGGTTGCCGTCGCTGTCGGTGTACTCCTCGAACAGCTGCGTCGGAAAGGAATGCTGCAGGTAGGTCATGACCGCGTCTTTAGGTGTGACATCAACCACAACGTCGCCCCACTCCTCGGTGGGAATGTCGGCGAGCCGCCGCTCCATCAGCGCTTCGCCGGTAGACACAAGTTGCACGACGGCGGCATGCCCGGCCTCCAGGTCGCGCTCGATGCTCTTGATGAGCGTCGACGTTTTCATTGCTGTGATGAGATGATTATAGAAGCGCTGCTTGGCGCTCTCGAACGCAGAGCGCGCCGCAGACTTTGCCTGGGCGTTGAGGGTACGTGATCCAATCCCGCGCGACGAACTGGTGATGTTGGTTGCTTCCAGCGCCGCGGTCAGGTTGTTGTGAATCACCTCGAAGGCGACGCTATAGGAGTCGTAGATGCGCTTCTGCTCGGGCGTCAGCGCGTGTTCGACCAGCTCGTACTCGATGCCCTCGTAGGAGAGAGATCGCGCCGTGTAGAGGCCGAGGCTCTTGAGATCGCGGGCGAGCACCTCCATCGCCGCCACGCCGCCGGACTCGATGGCCTCCACGAACTCGGAGCGCGTGGCGAATGGGAATCGGCGCCGCCCCACAGTCCGAGGCGCTGGGCATAGGCAAGGTTGTGCACCGTCGTGGCGCCCGTCGCTGAGACGTATACGACGCGTGCATCGGGGAGGGCGTGCTGCAGGCGGAGGCCGGCACGGCCCTGCTGTGACGGCACCTCCTCGCCACGCTCGGTCCTGCCGCCGGCCGCGTTCTGCATGGCGTGGCTCTCATCGAAGACGATCACGCCGTCGAAGCTGGGAGCGGTGTCCGAGCCTGGCTCGCGGCCCAGCCAGGCGAGGATCTGGTCGAGGCGGGACGCCTTGCCCTCGCGCTCGGCGGAGCGCAGCGTGGCGTAGGTGACGAACAGGATGCCCTCGTCGAGCCGGATCGGCGTGCCCTGGCGGAAGCGCGCCAATGGCTGGATCAGCAGGCGCTCCTGGCCCAGCGCCGACCAGTCGCGCCGCGCGTCCTCGATCAGCGCCTCGGACTTGGAGATCCACAGGGCGCGGCGCCGGCCCTTGAACCAGTTGTCGAGGAAGATGCCGGCGACCTGGCGGCCCTTCCCGCAGCCGGTGCCGTCCCCCAGGAACCAGCCGCGCCGGAAGCGCACTGCCCCCTTGGCGTCGTCGGGCGCTGCAGCGACGACATCGAACGTCGCGTCCACCGTCCATGCACCGGCGAGATGCGATGAATGCGCTTCGCCGGCGTAGATGTTGCTTTCGATCTGAGCGTCGGACAGGAGACCTTCCGACACGACGCGTGCGGCGAGGCGGGGCCGATAGGCCGGCTTGGGCGGCGCAACGGATGCCATTGCCGCGGACTGGACGAGCCTGGTGGGATGCGCCTGCGCGCCGGGGATGCGGATCGACTGCAGAGCGTAGTCCTCGTAGAGCGCCTCGCTCAGCCCCCCTCCCTCGGCCGGCTTCCAGTCGACGGTCTCGTAGGAGAGCTCGGCGACGTCGCTGTCTGCAGGCAATGTCGGTGCAGACGACTTTGCCGGGACCCACACCGATTGGCGTCTCGCCCGGCGGGTCGGCACGCGCCCGGTCATCACCGAAGCCGTGCTGGTTGGAGTGACCAGCAGTCTCGGCGGGAGGGACTCGATGACCCAGCTCAGCAGGGTGGCGGCATCGGGCGCGATACCGGGCGAAGCCGGGAACACCGTCGCGTTCGCGGCAGGACGCTTGTCGATGACGGTGAGACGAGTCTCCACACGGGTGCCGTGCCGGGCGTAAACGGCGCCGTGGATGGCCGCCGAGAAGACGACGGTGCCGCGGTCCTGCAGACGCACGAAGGTGTCGCGCCAGACCGGGTTGTCCGGCGCGAGGCTCGCCTGCGTGATGGCGACCAGCCGTCCGCCTTCGGCGAGACGCGCCAGCGCGGACGAGACATGGCGGAGTGCCGCGTCCGTCCGGCGCCGGTCGACATTGGCGAGCGCGGAGAACGGCGGGTTCATCAGCACTACGGTGGGCGTGATGCCGGGATCGAGATGGTCGTCGATCCGGCCTGCGTCGAAGCGCGTGACGCCGATATCCGGGAAGAGATGGCCGAGCAGGCCCGCGCGCGTCTCGGCGAGCTCATTCAACGCGAGCGAGGCGCCGGCAAGCTCGGCGAAGATGGCAAGCAGCCCGGTGCCGGCTGACGGCTCCAGCACCTGATCGCCCGGCGTAATCGTGGCCGCAGTGGCCGCCACGAACACCAGGGGGAGCGGCGTGGAGAACTGCTGGAAGGTCTCGCTCTCCGCCGAGCGCCGCGTATGGCTCGGCAGCAGGTCGGCGACCTTGGCCAGCATCGCCAGCAGGGCGGCGGGCGTCCCGGCGCGCGCGCCCATCGCGCCGCCGAACTGGCGCAGGAACAGGACGGCCGCGGCCTCGCAGGCGTCGTAGGCGCTCTTCCAGTCCCAGGCGCCGCCGGCGTCGCTGCCACCGCAGGCCTCCTCCATCGCGGAACGGAGCATGGCGGCATCGATCCGCTGGCCGCGCCCGATGTGTGCGACCAGCAAGTGGGCAGCGCGGAAGAGTGCGGCCGCATGATCGGGAGCTTCGGGCAAACAGGGCGAGGAGGGCGGCACCACGGCCGCGGCGGCGGATGTCGTCGTCATGAGGAAACCTCGGAGGTTTGAGGGAGGAGGGGCGGAGCCGGCGACTCTCTCTGGACCGGGCCGCTCTGCCCGGTCCGGCTGTCCCTCTCTTGCGCCCGCTGCTTGCGGCTATGGCGCTTGAAGGCCGCCCGACAGGAGGAAGCGCCCCCTGGGGTGCAACTGGGGTGCGGGGGGGCGAGGGGGGCTTCCTGGGAGAGCGCGAGCTAGCCCGGGCCGCTCGGCTATTCCGCCGCGACGGTACGCGGCCTGGGCTCCGCGTCATCGGCGAGGAAGGCGGGCAGGGCCTCTGAGCCGGCCTCGCCGGCCGATGCCGGCAGGGAAGCGTTGCTGCCCGGCAACCGCAGCGGCTCCGGCAGCCAGCGGCTGCCCTCCAGCAGCCGTTCGGCCTCGCGTGCCATCTCGGCCTTCTTGAGGTCCTCGATCAGCTGCGCGGCCTGCTCGCCCTTCGCCTCGCGCACGGCTTCGAGGATCCGGGCCTTGGTGACGCGGCCGAGGTAGGTGGCCACGGTCGGGCGCCAGCCGGCCTCGGCCATGTCGAGCTGCACGGCCTCCGCCAGGCGGTCGGCGTGGGCGATGGCCTTGGGCCTGCGGTCGTAGGGCTGGCAGGTGGCGTTGATGGTGAGGCCCACGCAGTGGGCGAACAGCGCCTGGCGGCTGTCGCCGTCGAGTCCGCAGAGGACATCCCAAAGGCCGGCGGTGTCCTTCGGCAGCTGGGCCGACCAGGCGCCGTGCCGCGCGTCGATCGCCGTCGCGTACGCCATGCCGCCGAGGCCCTCGACCTGCGAGCCGAACAGCACGCTCTTGGCGTCGACTTCGAGGCAGCTGTCGAGCCCGAGCCGGTAGAACAGCTTGAGGCAGAGTGCGTGCAGGATCGCGAGGTACGCGGTGTCGGGATCGTTGGCGACGGCCTCGCGCAGGGCCAGCGTCCGGTGCGAGGTAAGCTCGGTCATCAGCCGATCCGAGAGCGGCCGGAAGCCCTCGTCCTCCTCGTCGCTCTCCCTCGGAGGATAGCCAGAGGACGAGGACGGGGCACGGGAGGTCGCCGACATTCCGTTGGGCGCACCGCTCGGCCTTGCCGCCATACCCGAGCTGTTCCCGCCCGTGTCCTCCTCTGCGTCCTCGCTCTCGCCCGTCGCCACCGGCTCCTCGTCCTCCGGCCGCACATAGCCGCGCTCGACATGCAAGCTGCCGTCGGTGCCGATGCTGACGAAGACGCCGGCACGCGCGACCTCCGCCGCATCGTAGACCACGGGCCGATCCTCAAACTCGCGCATCGCCGTCTCGATCTCGCCCAGGCGTGCGTCGACCTCCTCCGAGATCTCCTCGGCGTCAGCGTACTTCTTCTCCAGCTTGTCCAGCTCCGCCTTGAGAGCGTCGCGCGCTTTGGCCTCCTTCTTCGTCAGCGGCACCTCCTTGCCGCTGAGCCGGCGCAGCCCGTACGTGTGGCCGTAGGGGAAGTCCGGTGCCACCTCGACCCACTTCCATCCCTCGGCGCGGACGG
>JBAPMW010000304.1:0-9028 GCA_049278815.1 Hyphomicrobiaceae bacterium | reverse complement strand
ATTGACCCCCATCGGCATCCAAGCGCGACCCGCTGCTCAAGCCCTCCGTTGCTCCGCTACGCTCCGCAACTCCGGCCTTGAGCAGCGGAAGACGCACATAGTGGAGGGGTCAAGATTGGACGCCGATGGGGGTCAAAGTTCCGCGCCGATTGACACCTCGCCCGCCTGGATGACGGTCTGCTGGGCATGGGCGCGAGCTTTCTGGCGCCGTTCGGCCTCGCGCTTCACGGCCCGTTCAATCTCCGCCGCTTGCCAGCGCTTTCTTGCGTCCGCCATCAGCTCGCTTGTCTCTTTAGCCGGGGCGGTGAGACGCTTCAATTCCGCGTCGGCGGCCTGCTTGGGAAAATACTCCTGCGCCCGGTCGAGATAGCCTTTGTCCGAGGAAGTGATGCTCGCCATCGCGAGCGCCCAGGACATCAACAGCCCATAGGCCGCCGATCAGAACTGGCCCCACGAGCGCGTAAAGCCAGCTTGCGGAACCCGCGCCAAGAAAGGACGACACCGCGATCTGGTTGGTCTTGGCTTCGACGCCATAGGCCGTTCCAAGCATGGCCCATTCCATGACGCGCCCGAGGTGCCCGCGCGCGGACGCCGCGACGCCCGGGCCGACAAAATGACTTTCGGCTTCTGCCAGGTCGCGCTGCATGAGGCTGGAAATCAGAAGCTCGGTCACATTGGCGCGTTGCGTTTCAAGGTTGTTACCAGCCAGGGCAACTTGTTGTGAAATCCGTCCGCTGTCTTCGGATGCGGAACGTCGGTCAGGCACTCTTGCCGTAACGGAGCGAAGCGGCTCGATCACAACGAGCGGATGTGATTGAGCCCGTACAGGCGATTCCTGCGCGGCGGCACGTTTGAGGTCCGCCGCAAGCTGCCGGATCACATCGCCCTTTGCATAACGGCCCGTCCGTTCATCCGCCGGGGCATTGAGACCCCGGCGTTCCAGCGGCAGGCGTTCGTCTGTGAGGGTTTCCAGCTGCGCCAACCGCAGTTGCAATGCTGCCTCGTCTTCGAGACCGGGAGCAATTCGCCACGCGAGTGTCAGAAGCGTCGTGCGCTCATCGCCCGTCTCGGCATAGAGATGCACCCGATCGGACCCGCCATCGCTGTCGTCGTTGAAGGTGGCAACAACGCGGGGCGATGGACCATCGACAAGTGACTCGTCGAATTCAAGAACGGCTCGTTCGTGATCCAGCGTGAGGGTTGCGGCCAACCCCGCGTCCTCCGCCGCCGTTCGCAACTGGTCGGCCACATCCTGACGGAAGCGCGCGCGGACACGTTCGACCGCAGCAAGAATGGATGAAGACATAAAATATGCTGTCGAAGAAACAAGCCGGTACTCCGGCAACGGCCTTATCTAGTTCACCTTATTGACCGTCTGCTAGCGGGAAAAGTCATTTGCTGAATTGTTTTAAACCCTGCGCGAAAGGTCGGTGCATCGCCGGATATTCATCAATGGTCAGCGCAATTGACTGTTGAGCAGGTTTCTCTACGAACTCGCCCAGATGAACTCTAGAGCAGCGGGGGTGACAAGTCTTTATCCCAAACCCTCGCCACGCCCCCCTTTCCTTCTCGCCGCGGGCGCCGCCATAAATCGCCGTCGTTCTCATGCCCGCGTGGCCCCCTCCACTTATGCACCATGTTAAGGTGGGGGGGGTGCAGCGTGGTGTCCAATGGTCGCATTCCATCGGACCGGGTCAGTGGCCGGGCGGCGATCCTTAATCATGAACCGAACCACAATAATCATGTGGAAATTACTGTGGACAATGTGATCTTCCCTCGTATAATAAGTAGTGACGGCCGCGATCCTGCGATCGATAGAAGGGCAACACTTGTTTGAGCAAAGAATATTCAAAGAAATATACGGCTCTTTTGGAGAGCACTGTAACGGAGATAGAGCGCGAAGCCGCCGTCTGGGCCGAGTATCGCAATGCACGGCTGCAAGCAAGGCTCGACGGGACCAAATTCCAAACCCCTTCGACTATGCAGCCCAACGCTCCCACCGCTGGAAACGTGCACGACCGAATAGAGCCGTTTTTCACACCAGCACTTCAACTCCTACAGAGCTTGAATCTGCGGACTCTGCTTAAAATAATCGAACCCCGCCAGTAGGTATCGCACCTATCCACAGAGTTCGATGAGGTACCTCAATTGCCCGGTCCTGCGGTTTATTTAGTGTGTGTCCACATTTCGTCACGCGCGCGCCTCAGCGTCCTGTTATTTGCCGCCAGGCTAACCAGAATTACATGGCAACAATAACAACACCAAAAACAACTGCCGTGATGTAGTATATCCACTTCCACCGATCTGCGCGCAATCCCGCTTGTTCAGCCACAAGCGCCGCATCGGCGGTCACGCGCGTTAGATCTTTCATGCTTTTCTGAATCCTCTCCAGCTTATGGGTATTGTCTCTCGTTGCCTCTGTTTGATAGTTTATGGAGCTTTGCAGGATATCGTCCTTTACGCGCTGCACGCGGTCACGCAATTTATCCAGGCGATCCCCCACAGCCGCGATAAAACGTAGCGCTGGTTCCATTCCGCGGTGGGCGAATTGCTCGTAGGACCACCAAGTCGCAATATTGCCAATTTTAAGCGATTTTACAGCGTCACGATAAAGGTCTGCATAGTACCGTGATCGCGAAACACGGTAGGGCAGTCCACCAATTGCAGTTCGCCCAAGGTTGTCGAGCTCTAACGTAATTCTTACGAGGATACGCTCGGTTGTTTGATTCAGATTAGCAAATGCAATATCGCGCTTCCCAGGAACACGAACGATGTCGCCGGACTGGCACTTAGGGCACCGCTTCGTGCTTTTCATCCATGCCACTCCCCTTCCGCCAGCAACACGGCAGTAACCCTCCTATTCCTGCGCGCACCGCTTCCTACGCGGCCATCGCTCGATGGAACCAATTCCAGATGATCGCGAACACGTAGCCGATGACGCACCCGAATACGAACGTCACGACGATGAGCGCCGTCGCGGCGGCAAGCTCGAACGGCCCGATCGTCAATTGCAGATGGATCATGTGCGCCCAAAGTATGAAATCATAGATGGGCTGCGCCCAATTGAGCGCAACCAAGAGCGCCCAGATCACATGCCAGCCGCCGAGAAACACCCCGACGGCGAGCCCAGTCTTCGTTGGACTAAGCGTCTTCATCACGCTCCCCTTCGCTAGGCTCACCCGAGCCAACGTGATGTTGGGGTGAGCGGCCTGCCATTCCAAGATTCCCTTGCGGAAAGGGATCGCTGGCTACGCGCTTGCTTTCAGCTTCATGAGGGATTCGAGCGTCACCGCATTGTGACAATAGCTCTTCCACACGGGATCATCCGGGCGCTCCCGTAAGTCCCACTCGCAGACGCCCTTCTCACGGCATACCGCGCACGTCCTCTGCAGATCGCGCATGACGCCGTCGGCTGCCCGGTGGACGTCGGCCTCCGATATGCCCAGGGCTCGCATGCGTTCATAGAGGAGGTGTGCAGCGTCGGGCCCACGCGCAACGAGGTCCCTAAGCGTGCTGGTGCTGAGGCCAAAATCCGCGGCGACCCGCCCAATCTCCTTGTCATCAAGGGTCCCCAACTCCTCCTGTCGCCGCCACCAATCGCGTACCCGTTCAAGCAAGGCACGCACCGCATCCTGCGTCGTCATTGCCGCCTCCATTCATTCCTCAAACACCATATGCACCGGATTCGGATGGTATTTGACCGAGATCAACGGCCGAGCCCGCATTCATTGTATGGTGGCTTCCACGGGCGTCGGCACGAGCCGAGGAGGCCGAGGGGCGCAAGTCGCGTAATGCACCTCGGCACTTCCATCCAGCCGGGCGCCCGTCAGAGGATCAACAGCAAGGGAGGCGGAATGGCACCACCGGGTCAGTATAGCCCCCGCCACAGAGCAGGGGCACGGCTCGACGCTCGGGTTCCAGCGAGTTGATCCGATTGGCCGAGCCGTACCCAGACATCAAACTCGCGCATGCAACGAGGCTTAGCCCGAAGTTCCCCGTGAGCCGATGAGATTTTTCCTTTTGCGTCAATCTGTTGAGATTGAAGCGAGGCGCGCGTGTCTGGCTACACGGTGATGGCGGCGATCAGGTTGAGGGCCTGCTGTTGCTTGGCGTCGGGGCGGGTGGTGAGAGTGAAGGTGGCCTCGCCGGGGCGCGCGCTCTTGGGCCGCATCGTGTTGCGCACGAAAAATGCGCAACAATGCCCGCCCCAACTGGACTTTCAGGTCGTGGAAGGTGAAAAGTTCGGCCTAAACGAACCGGCTACCACCTGACCCCGATCGTCCCAATCCCGGCATAGGAAGCGGCGCCAGGCGCGAATTCTCCATCGAACCTGCCCGAAAGCGTCACGCCGTTACCGAGCGCCAGTTCCGCCCCGACGGACGCGAGCGCGTGGTTGCGGGGCAAAGATGCGCCGCCGACGATGAAGCTTGCACCCGGCAGGGCCTGGAAGGTGGCGGTGAGCGAAGGATCGTCGATCCAGTCATGCGCGTAGGCCAGACGAGCGTCGAGCTTCAGCACGCTTTTGCCGTCGAGTTCGACTACATGGTCGAAGCGCGACCCGAATTCGGTGCGCACGGAGGTTGAGGCGCGCGGCCCATAAGAAAGCGCGAAGCCGCTGTTGGCGGGATCATCCTCGCTGTAGCCGGGCGTGAGAATAGTTTGGGCTTGCAAGGCGCCGTAAGGAGTGATGCCGCTTCCCTCTTCCGTTTCCACGCGCATTCCACCCTCAAGCCTGCCGCCAAAGCTGTGCGCGCCAAGATCCGCCGTAACGCGGCTGCCGCCGAAGACGAAACGCTCGGTCGACATCTCGTGAAAACCGTAAGCGAAGGCCGCCGCGGCATAGAGCTTGTCCCAGCGCATCGTTCCGTTCAGTCCCACCTGGTAGTCCTTGCTCGCGCCGCCGCCCAGGCCGTCGGAAAGGCTCCAGAAGCCTCGACCGCCCGAGAAGGCAAGACCAACCATCGTGTCGGCTGTGGCCTGATAGTCGAGGCCTGCCGCGAACCCGTAAGCACGCGCTGACACCCCACGCGCGTTTGCATCGCCATCCACTGCGCTCGCCCCACCAAAGGCGCTCGCCCATGCGCTCCAGTGTTGCTGCTCGGGCTCGAACTGTGCGAGGCCCTCTCCCACCGCATAGCCGATGGGAACCGCACGCACGGGCATGGCGGCAAATGCCGGCCCCTTGCCGGCAGCGGTATGTCCGGGGCTGCGCGACCCGAACATCAAGCCGAGAAACTGGTTTGTCGTCTGCATTGCGCTTTTCTGAGCCGCCGTCGTGGCTTCGCCTGAAATCTGCGAAAGCGCGGTTTCGAGCTCGTCGCCCGTGAGTGCGAACAGCGTCACAAATTCCGGCGGCAGGGTTCCGCCGTCGTTGAAATAGTTCGTCACCGCATCCGCCACATGCTGCTGGTTGCGGCTGAGGCCTCCTGCGGGAGGCGTGAAGGTCGCTTCAAGATTCACCAGGACATCGTTGCCGCTGTATTCGAGGCTGGCGGCGAAGCCTGTCGGGAGATTGGTGGTGGTGAGACTATCGAAGGTCGACACGCCCAATCCGCTGGCTGCCGAGAGAATGGTGTAATCGCGCTCCATATAGCTGCCGGCCTGGAAGGTGGCATGCACCGTGCCGTCCAGCGTGGCGAAGCCGGTAACATCGGTGCGATCGGCATCGGTGGGCGAGACTTCGACATCATAAGTGCTGCCGGGGCCAAAGATCAGGTTGCCATTGACCGTGATGGTGCCGATGGAATTACCGGGCGCCAGCGTACCGTCATTGATCGTCGTGTCACCCAGCGTACCGGTGCCGCCCAGCGTGGCGCCCGAATTAATCGTGGTAAGGCTGGAGGTGGCAATCCAGCCGTTCACGCGCAGCGTGCCGTCATCCACCGTGGTGGCGCCGGTGTACGTATTGGCGCCGGAGAGTTCAAGCGTGCCGTTGCCGGTTTTGGTGAGGCTGCCGCCCACGCCCGAGATGACGCCGCTGACCGTGGTCGAAAGATCGTTTGAGCCCACTTCCAGGTTCTTGTCCCCCAGCACATAGCTGCCCGCACCCTCGATGGAGCCCGCCGTCGTGCCGCTGTCGGAGACGCCGGAGATAGTGACCGTGCCGCCTGCATCGGTAATGAACTCTGCACTGCCACCCTCGGCGGTATCGCTGATAGAGGTTGTGCCGCCATTGGTGGTCGTAACGGTGGCATCGCCCGCCGTGCTGAACTGGATGAACTGAAGGGTGTCGTTATTGACGATACTGGGTGCCGGCCGTGCTCAAACCAAGGAAGACAACAGTACCATCGTTGGAGATCGTCGCGTTGCCGGCCGTGGCGGTGTCCCCGAAAGCGGTGGCGGCATTGTTGACGATCGTCGCGTTGCCGGCCGTGGCGGTGTTGTAGAATGCGAGAGTGCCGTTGTTGGTGATGGCGGCGTCGCCCGCCGTGCTGGCGTTCAAGAAATTCATGATATGGTTGTCGGTGATGGCGACGCTGCCACCGTTGACGATTATGCCGGCGCCGGTGAACTGGAGCTGCTGATTCTGGGCAAAAGTGTAGGCCCCGGCATTGAACGTGAAGCCCCCGACGGTGGTGCTTGAGGTGATCGACAGGTTGGTATTGCTGGAAGCATCGAATGTGGCCGTGCCGTCGGGCACCGCTGCCGTGTCCCAGTTTGCTGTATTGTTGAAGTCCCCGTCGGCGGGATTCGCCAGCCACGCCGCGTCCGCCGCTACTGCCGGCTCGCCAAAGGCGAACGGCGCCAGCGCCATCCCGAGCAGGACGATGGGGCTCTCGAAAAGCGTACAGCTCCACGGCTTTGCTTCGCCTGGCCGGGGCTTTGACGCGAATCCCTCTTGCCCGCGAGGAGGGCTATCGTCGCTGGCGCCAACTTGCATCAATACGCCTTCCTGGGCGCCGGCGCCTTTTCCGCACCGATCGCCCGAAATATTACCGCGCAATAATTAGGTGGCTCTGTTTAGGATATGGTTACGATTGTATTAACATTGAATAAACGGTTATGAACGCTTGCATCGGTCGAATGGTTTCATGACCGTGAACGGTTGATGGCATTTTATCCAATATTCACAGCAATTTAATTCCACGGTGACATAATCAGCCTAATCGCCCATTGCAAAAAGGGAGATTGTTATGGATCGCATTTTGCTTGCGCTGGTCTTCTGCCTTGGCTTTGGCGCTTCCGCCTTTGCCGACGGCCGCGTCTTCCCGCCCGACAATTGCAGCAGCGCCAGCCCCTTTATGGCCTTCGACGCGACGCCCAACAGCAACACCTATCGCATCAACGGCCAGAACGTCCTCACCAACGCATCAGCCAACTTCTCGTAGCCGCTGCTCCATTTCATTCATCGTGCTCGTCGAAAAATCCATCCCCCGCGATCATCGCCGGCCGCATGCTCGGCGCATGACCAAGCGCTACGACCTCGCCGCCATCGTCAATCGGGTCAGCGAAGAAGACCTCGCCGGCCTCGCACCGGGTGACGCACTCGTGCTTCTGCAAGGGCTGCCCGGACAACCGGCCGATCGCGCCGTGACCGCCGCGCGCAAGCGGCTGGCAACCTCCCCCCTCCGGAACACCGGGCAAGAGCCCGGGGCATAGTTCGTCTCGACGCCGTCTGTAATCCGATCCCCCGCGTCAAGCTCCAACCGCTCTTTCTTCCCTTCGTCCGGCGCTGCCTCCACGAGCACGTACTCCAGACGCGCAGGACTGTCGTACCAATTGGAGACAGGCCGCAAAGAAGCGCACGGATACGCCAACGCAGTGCAGCGCCCGGAGCCGTCATCTGATCAGCGCAGCCCCCGGGCCCGCCGCCTTGATTCACCAAATTCTTTGTTGACGAGCCCGCGCTCATCGCGAGAACTCGAGGTTCGCGCGCCATCGCGCATCGCCCGGCAGGCCGTCCACCATGACCGTCTTGAATTTCCTGCTGACGGATGAAGCGGTCTACCTCCTGACCGATACTCTCCTTTCCGACCCCGACGATCTCTCCCCCGTCGCCTTCTCCACCAAGATCCACCCCTTGCCGCACCTGCAAGCCCTGATCTGCGGGACGGGCCACGCGCAAGCGATCGCCGAATGGGTCGCCACCGTTAACCTAACGCTGCCTGTGCGCGACGCCGCTCACCTCGATCAGTTCGCGCCGATGGAGCTCCGCAAGCTTTTCGCCCGCCATCCGAAGGAGGACATCGGCGAGCGGGAAATCACGACGACGCTCTATCACTTCGGCTTCAATGAGCGCGCAGGCCGGTTTGTCGGCTTCGCCTACCGGTCGGCGGATGACTTCCGCTCCGAACCCCTTGCCCAGGGCTTTGGCCTCAAGCCGGCCCCGGACTGGCCAGTTGACGGCCGGAAGATCACACGACTCCCCGAGCACTTTCATTGCCATCGCTAAGAGGCAAAAGGCTCAGGACGAGGTCATCGAGGCCAGCAAGCGGGTCATGGTTGGCGGCAAGCTGATCTTCTGCGTCATGCAGCGCGTGCCGGGCGCTGGAAACAACCTCACAGTGCAGACATCCTTGGCGGTCTGCCACTCCTTCCCCGAGTTCGAACAACTCTACGCCCAGGCAGCAGACCGACCCCCGCGGCCGTGACGCTGGTGCGCCCGAACCTGTCGGGGTTGCCCCGACATCTCACCGCCGCGGATTCTTGCGCAGAGATATTTGTCGTATACATCGGTCGTGCTAAGTGTGCTCGTATTCCGCTCGATATGCGACGGTGCGTGACATGAATACCCGCAGCGCCAATCCGCTTGACCACTCCCCCCTTCATCTCCTGCATCGGGCATATCAAGCTGTCGATCAGGTCTCTTCGCCATGGGAATGCAGACCAGCAGCCTTACCGCGCGCCAGCTGGCTATACTCATGACGGTGGAAGACAACGAGGGCCTCAGCCGACCGGCTTGGTGAACCGCACCGGCATCGACCGCTCGACTCTCGCCGATATTGTCAGGCGCCTCACGCGCAAGGGCCTCCTGCAGCGCTGCCGTACCAATGAGGACGCGCGCGCCTATGCCGTGAGATTGACGGAC
>JBAPMW010000303.1:0-2798 GCA_049278815.1 Hyphomicrobiaceae bacterium | reverse complement strand
GCCGCAGACCGCGGTCGTCGAGACCCTTCTGCGGGAGTCCGACGAGAACCCGGAGGACCTGGCGGCGCTCGACGCAGCCTGGGAGGAGGAAGAGGTCACCTTTGGCCCGGCGGCGGCGGCGCAATGCGGCAAGGACGGCCTCATCGCCAAGGTTCGCGCGGTGCAGCGCCCGGCGCCGGGCGTGCCGGCATCCAAGCCGCAGCGTCCCGTCATCACCTACAGCCAACGCCCCCGTAGCTGACGAGGCTTTCTATGCGCGACGTCGTCAATCAGATCGTGTTCGGCTGGTACCCTTATCTGTGCCTGACCGTATTCCTGCTCGGCAGCCTGCTGCGCTTCGACCGCGAGCAGTACACCTGGAAGACCGGCTCCAGCCAGCTCCTGCGCCGGCGCCAGCTGATGTGGGGCTCCAACCTGTTCCACGTCGGCATTCTCATCATTTTCCTGGGCCACTTCGTCGGGCTGCTGACGCCGATCCAGGTCTTCGACGCCATGGGCATCTCGCACACGGCCAAGCAGTGGATGGCGATCCTGATCGGCGGCATTGCCGGCATCGCCTGCTTCATCGGGCTGACCCTCCTCATCCACCGCCGTCTGTTCGACGCACGCATCCGCAAGACCTCCTCGTTCGGCGACATCGCCGTCCTGCTGCTGCTCTATGCCCAGCTCATCCTGGGCCTTGCCACCATCCCGGTGTCGCTCGGCCACCTCGACGGCCACGAGATGGTGAGGTTCATGAGCTGGGCGCAGGGGGTCCTCATGCTCAGACTCGATGCCTGGACGCTGGTCGCCGATGCACACTGGCTCTTCAAGCTGCACCTGTTTCTGGGCATGACCATCTTCCTGGTGTTCCCGTTCACGCGCCTCGTGCACGTGTGGAGCGCGCCCATCTGGTACCTCGGCCGGCGCGGCTACCAGGTGGTGCGTTCGAGCCGGCCCGCCGCACGGCCGCTGCCCGTGCGCCGGTCCACTGAGCCAGCGGAGCGACGGCGATGAGCTGCTCCCTCAAGTCGGTGCTGGCAGAAGTGCAGCGCACCACGGTCAGCGTCAACGGTGTGGTGATCCCGCACGACGCCGTCGCCCGCGAGGTGCAACATCATCCCGAGTCCACCCCGGTACGCGCCTGGCAGCAGGCCGTCCGCGCGCTTGCCGTACGCGAGCTCCTGCTGCAGGAGGCGCGCCGGCAGGGCCTGACGCCCGAGCCTCAGACGGACGGTGACGGGCGCCGCGAGACCGACGACGAGGCACTGATCGGTGGCCTGATTGCGCGCGAGGTCAGAGTGCCGGAACCCGATGAGGATGCCTGCCGGCGTTACTACGACCACAACCGCAGCCGTTTCCATTCCGCCGACCTCTACGAGGCCTCCCACATCCTCATCGCCGCCCGTCGCGACCAGCCCGAGGCGTTCGCCGCTGCGCGCGACCGTGCCGAGGTCGTCCTCGCGATGCTTGCGAGCGAGCCCGGCCGCTTTGCCGACCTGGCCGCCGCGCACTCCGATTGTCCCTCTGCTACTGCCGGCGGCAACCTTGGCCAGCTCACCAGGGGCGACACCACGCCTGAGTTCGAGCAGGCGCTGGTCCGCCTCGCGCCGGGCGAGATGACCAAGGCGCCGGTGGAGACCCGCTATGGCTTCCACATCATCCACCTCGACCGGCACATCCAGGGCCGCCAACTCCCATTTGCCCTCGTGCGCGAGCGCATCGCCGAGTATGTCGTCGCGCGGACACACCGCACGGCGCTTGCACAGTTTGTGGCCCGCCTCGCCGCGCGCGCCCAGGTCACCGGTGTCGCGCTGCCGACGCCGGCGGACCTGCGCGTCCACTGAAGCAGGAACGCTCGCATGGTCGCGCACTGGCTGCATCAATCAACAGGGGCGCGGCGCACCTTAAGCGGAGAGATCGACATGAGGAGACAGGAGGACAGGACGGCCGCGGGCCGCCTTGAGCGTCCCGACCGCGTGAGCGCCCCTGCTGGTAAGCTGGTACAGGCCGATGCCCGCGATCAGCACCCAGCTGTGCTTCGGTTCAGGGGCACGCGCAAGCGCACCTGGAGGCCGCCCGCACCGCGCCGACGGTCAAGGACGTTGTCTGTGGCATGAGCGTCGATCCGCAAGCGGCCGCGTACACTGCGATCCATGCGGGCTGGCCGTACTATTTCTGCTCGGCTCGCTGCCGCGACAGTTTCATCACCGCTCCCGCAAAATACCTTGCTCCGGAGCCGCCGCCGGCCAAGCCGATCCCCGAGGGTACCATCTACACCTGCCCTATGCATCCCGAGATCCGGCAAGTGGGCCCCGGCTCCTGCCCGATCTGCTGCATGGCGCTGGAGCCCGTCGAGGCCGGCGCCGAGGCCGGGCCCAACCCCGAGCTTGTCGACATGACGCGCCGGTTCTGGATCGGGCTCGCCCTGACCCTGCCGGTCTTCGTGCTCGAGATGGGTGGTCACCTCACCAACCTGCACATGCTGCTCGGATCGCAGCTCTCCAACTGGGTGCAGCTCGTGCTGGCAACGCCTGTCGTGCTGTGGGCGGGCTGGCCGTTCTTCGTGCGCGCCGGGGCCTCACTTCAGACGGGCAATCTCAACATGTTCACGCTGATCGCCATGGGCACCGGCGTGGCGTGGGTCTACAGCATCGTTGCCACCGTGCTCCCCGGACTGTTCCCGGCCGCATTCCGCGGCATGGACGGCGCCGTGCCCGTCTACTTCGAGGCCGCGGCGGTCATCACCGTCCTTGTGCTTCTGGGCCAGGTGCTTGAGCTCAAGGCGCGCGAGCAGACGAGCGGCGCCATCCGCGCGC
>JBAPMW010000302.1:0-2163 GCA_049278815.1 Hyphomicrobiaceae bacterium | reverse complement strand
CGGCGATGCCAAGGGAAAAGGCGCAAGCGGCTCCAACCGCGAGGCCGAAAGTACCGATGCGCCGGAGAGGGGCGGACTGCCTCGTAGTAGCGACGAAGGTCCTGTAATGGGGCCGGAGCGAAGGGGGCAGGTCATCGCCGCTGATTTGGGCCAACTGGTTTGCCGGGAGGAGCCCTTCGTTCAGTGGAAGGCGGCAGCCTTCGCGCGATGGCACGAGCCGGATGATGCGAGAGTATCAAGTCCGGATCGCTGAGAGGCTCGGGGTGAAATTCCCCGGGCCTACTCGGCAGTCGCGTCGCGCGCCAATCGTCTGACCGAAGATGTGATCGGGAAGCTGACGTAGGGTCAAGCGCGAACGCCATCCATGAGCCACGAAGATCGCAATCTTACCGGCGACCCGTCGCGACGACGCGATACCCCAACGAGCGGACGTGGTCGGTGACGGCCTACCTGTCGCCGAGCCCGGATCGGTCGAGGTCGGCTTTGATAAGACAGGTCGTTGGGCACCCTGAGCACCTCGCAGCGATGTCCAAAGCCCGCTGTCGGTTGGCGTGAGCCGAAAACCTACCATCGGCCGCCAGGCGCGATGTACCAAAAGCGGGCATGCGCAAGGGCAAGTGTGGAGAACACTACGACGGCCGCTCCGAGCGCGCTTTCACATCATCGCTCAGTCCCCTCACGATCTCGATGGTCTTGCGGATATCTGCCTTGTCTAAAGTGTCGCCCATGGTCGATGCGATCGAAATGAGCTGGGCGTGGAGCTCCCGGTAGCGCGCGTCGCCTTTGTGCGTAAGCCGTACGAGCTTCGACCTGCGGTGCTTCGGATTGTCGATGAATTCCACAAATCCTTCGGCGGCCAGCTCATTCGCCAGCCGCTGCATGCGCTGACGGCTGGTGGGTCGCATCTGGGCGATCCGCGGCACGGTGAGCGGACCTAGCAGCGCGAGGCTTCGCATGAAGCCGAACGCGCCTCCACCCCAGCCGGTGATGAACCCTGTCTTCTGGCCGAGAGTTCGTATCTTGAAGAAGCACTGCGCCACCTCGAGAATCAGCTCTGCGACTGCCTCGGCTGTGCTGTCGACGACGGGGCTCGCCCCGGTCCTTCGGCGCACCTCAGTCCTGTGCCCCCTGTGCCGTGTCGATGCCATCGCCACCGTTTCCTTCACTGCACAATCTTCTCCATTTGACACCATTGTTGTCAATAGTGCAGGATGACATCCTAGTTGTCATTCTAGGGGTGAACTCTTGCTGCCCGACCCGGTAGCATCCGCGGGAGCAGGCACGGCCATGAAATCGCGTGGATTACAGATGACCGACACTGGAACTGCGGGCGTCGTCGCGCGACCGCCCCTCCTCTTTCTCGCCGGGCTTCTGCTCGGCTTTGTCTTGGATCGCCTGCTACCTGTGCCATTCCCGATTCCGGGGATCGACCTGATCCGTTGGATCATCGCCGGCTCCCTCATCGTCATCGGTCCTGCGCTCTTTGTCGCGGCAGTCCGCAACTTCTTACGAGCAGGGACGCCGCTGCCAACGAACCAACCCACCCGGGCGCTGGTGACGACCGGCATTCATGGCTGGACCCGCAATCCCATCTATCTCGGCATGTTTCTCGTCTACGGCGGCATCGGCATAGCCGCCCGAAGCTCGTGGACCCTGATCCTCACGCTGCCTCTGGCAATCGCGATCCGCTACGGCGTCGTCGCGCGCGAGGAGGTTTACCTGGAACGGCGGTTCGGCGACGCCTACCGCGAGTACAAAGCGCGGGTTCGCCGCTGGGTGTAGCCGTTGGGGAAGAGTGTCGACCCTATGGAGAGCTCATGAGACGCATAAGCGTGACGATCGTTGTGGCGCTTCTGCTCGCCGGTCTGCTCGCCGCGATCGGCACCGCCTTAAGCAACTGGACCGGTTTTGGCTTCAATCCGGGCGGCCCCGAAATGCTGCGGCTGCGGGAAGCGCTCGCGCTCAGGCCGGGAATGTCCGTCGCGGATGTCGGCACCGGCAAAGGCCAACTGACGCTCGCACTTGCCCGCGAGGTAGGTCCGGCGGGTCGCGTCTTTGCGACCGACATCGACGCTGAGCGCGTGGCGGCGTTGCGCGCCGCAGTCGAGAAGGACAAGCTGAGAAACGTGGTCCTCGTGCAAGCAAAGCCGCGCGAGACCGGAC
>JBAPMW010000301.1:0-2209 GCA_049278815.1 Hyphomicrobiaceae bacterium | reverse complement strand
GCCCCGATCCGCGTCCCCGGCGGCAGCGGAAATCCGCGCAACAGCTCCGCCGACGACATCGGCCGCCTGCCGGCGCGCTGGAGCTCCAGGAGCTCAACGGCGCCCTCGCCGCAAGCCACCGTGAGCGCCGCATCGAGCACCGAGCCTGGCGCCCCCGATCCCGCCGCGAGGCGCGTGCGCAGGACCTTGATGCGCTCGCCTTTCTCGCCGGCCGCGAGCCACGCGCCCGGAAAGGGCGACAGGCCGCGCACGTGGTTGTGGACCTCGCGCGCGGTGCGCGTGAAATCGATGCCGGTCTCGCCCTTGTCGATCTTGGCGGCGTAGGTGACGCCCGCTTCCGGCTGCGGCGTGCACGCAAGCGTGCCGCGCGCGATGGCGGCCAGGGCCTCGACCATGAGCCTCGCCCCGCGCTCGGAGAGGGCATCGTGCAGCTCGCCGGCCGTCATATCCGGCCCGATCGGGACCGCCTCGGTGAGACAGACCGGGCCGGTGTCCAGGCCCTCGTCCATGCGCATGATGCTGGCCGCGGTCGCGGTATCGCCGGCCATCACCGCACGCGCAATCGGCGCCGCCCCGCGCCAGCGCGGCAGGGCCGAGGCGTGCAGGTTGAGGCAGCCGGCGCGCGGGGCCTCCAGCGCCGCCTTGGGCAGGATCAGGCCGTAGGCAACGACCACGCCCACGTCCGCCCGGAGGTCGGCGAACGCCTGCTGGCAGGCCGCGTCCTTCAGCGACCGCGGCGTCAGGACCTCGATGTTGGCGCCCTCGGCATAGCGGTGGACCGGCGATTTCCGCTCGCCCATGCCGCGGCCGGCCGGCCGGGCCGCGCGCGTGTAGACAGCGGCCACCTCGTGGCCCGCCGCCAGGACCGCCGCCAGCGTCGGCACGGCGAAATCGGGGGTGCCCATGAAGGCGATGCGCATGTGGGGCCCTTCGTGGAAGGCAACAGGCAATAGGCAGTAGGCAATACGCGTCTCGCCTGCCGCGGCGCCGCAGCGCCTACTGCCTATTGCCTATTGCCTCAAGGAGTCGGACCCGCAGGGTCCGACTCCTTGCCTTCTTTCGCCTGCTTCCTGAGCTTGCGCACGATCATGTCCCGCTTCAGCCGAGACAGAAAATCGATGATCAGGCGGCCGTTGAGGTGGTCGATCTCGTGCTGGATGACCGTTGCCAGCAGCCCATCGGCGTCCAGCTCCTGCGCCTTGCCGTCGCGGTCGAGGTAGCGCACCCTGAGCGTCGCGGGCCGCTCGATCTCGATGCGCACATCGGGGATCGACAGGCAGCCCTCCTCGTGCACGCGCATATCCGCGCCCAACGTCAGGATCTCGGGGTTGATCAGCACCAGCGGGCGGCGCTCCTCGTCCTTGCCGCCGGCGTCCGCCACGATCAGCCGGCGCGGCACGCCCACCTGCACCGCGGCCAAGCCGACGCCCGGCGCGTCGTACATGGTCTCCAGCATGTCGTCGGCCAGCGTGCGCAGCCCGTCGTCCACGCGCTCGATGGCCGCGCTCGGCTTGCGCAGCAGCGGGTCGGGCAGGGTGATGATGGGAAGCACGGCCATGGCGCTGACATAAGATGCAGCGCCGGTCCGGTCAATTCCCCGGGGAAGGCAGTTGGCAGTAGGCAGTGGGCGCTGCGGCAGGCGAAACGCCCACTGCCTGCCGCCTACTGCCGCATTTGCCAGCCGTTCACCACGTCCCCCGCCCGGCAGTGGCATGCTGCGACGGATCGGGTATCATCCGCCCGCTGCCTAACATCATCGCCGACGTGACCGATCCCACCACGGAGCACACATGTTGGGCAGCCCCCGCGCGGACCTCGCTCCGCGCTCCCAGCGCCGGCCTTGCGGCAGCGCACCGTTTGCCATCGATCAGCACCTGCGCCACATCATAGAGCACGCCGTCGCCCCGCCGTTCGCCGTGGCGCATGCGGCGCTGTGGCGGCCCACGCGCGGCGGCCCCGCCGAGGCCTTCGCCCGGCAGGTCGCCATGTACCTGGCCCACGTCGGCCTGGGCCTCAACTTCACGGCCGTTGCGCGCCTGTTCGGCCGCGACCGCCGCACCGTGGCGCACGCCTGCGCCCTGGTGGAGGACCGGCGCGACGCGGCGGCGCTCGACCGCGTCCTCGACCTGCTGGAAGGTGCCCTGCGCCTCCTCGCGCAGCGCCAGGCCTGAGGGGCGGCACCGCATATGACCAAGGCAAAACGCAAGAC
>JBAPMW010000300.1:0-1842 GCA_049278815.1 Hyphomicrobiaceae bacterium | reverse complement strand
TGGTCGCGAAGACGTACCGGCCCGATCCGGTGCGGCGGGTGATGATCCCGAAGCCCAATGGCGGGGAAAGGCCGCTCGGCATCCCGATGCGCGCTTCATACTGCACCTTGCCCAGTTGAGTTTCGGGATGATGTCTTGATCCGTGTGGATCTGGCGACGCGCTCGCGCAGGTCGCGATCCGTTTCGTCGGTGATGGCGATGGCGTAGGGCGTTCCAGGCTTCCTCCGCTTGGCCTCGATGATGCCGGTCTCGATCCAGTAATAGACGACGGACGGCTTCACCCCAAAGCGCTGCGCGACCTCACCGACGCTCAGCATGCCGCGCGGACGCGCCGGTCCGGGAATGCGGTGCTTGAAGCGAACCCAGCTGATCATGCTGGCGGTGAAGCGCTTGCTCGTCGCGCTTTTCAGGCCTTCGCGGTCGAGGCTCGCCGCGATCTCGTCGTCATCGCGATCGATGGCCAGTTGCCTGATCCGGGCAACGATGCCCTGCGGATAGCGCACGGCATCCGGCCGCTTCGGCGGCAGCTCAAGCTCGACCGTCTCGGTTGCGCCGCCTTGCCAGCGGATCTGCAGCAGCAGCTGCCTCGGCGCCCGACCCCTGGCGATCGTGATGTCCTTGATCAGCGCGCGCAGCATGCGCTTGCGATCACGGGCCTTGGTGGTCGGCGCGGTCCACAGCCGAGGGAAGTTGCCGGCCAGTTGCAGGATCTGCTGCTTCTGATCGGCGGTGATCGTGCGCAGCGTCTGGCGCTCGAAGCTGGCAAGCTCGGCCTCCAGCTCTGTCACCCGCTGCAGCGCATCGTTCCAGCGGCTCTCGAGCGTGGCGGCGATCAGCCGGTTGGCGGGATCGACGACCTCGTAGCGCCGCTCGGCGAGATCGGCCTCGTAACGCGCGCGCTCGATGCGCCGGTGCCACTGTGTGGCGATGGCCTGGTCGCGCTCCTCAAGGCTCGTCAGCGCCTTGAGCGCGAGCTCGATCGTCACGGGCGTGACCGCTTGAAGCAGTCGCTCGGATATCGCCGCATCGACCGGGGTCGCCCGGGTCGTGACGCAGGCCTGCCGCGTCAGCGCCTCGCGACGGGCATGGTTGCACTCGTAGGTCGGATAGAGGCCGCCGTTGCCGGTGTAGCGTACGGTGAGCCGCCGGCCGCAGCTGCCGCACACGAGCAGGCCTTGCAGCAGACAAAGACCCTCGCGGGCTGGCCCGCCGATCACCTCGCCGTTGGTCGTGTTGGCTTGCAGGCGATGGCGGTTGGCGAGGAACCGGTCCCAGGTGATGTAGCCGGGATGATGATCGGGGATCGTCACGCGCCATTGGTCCCGCGGCACCGGGCGCGAGACCGTGCTGATCTCGCCCGTCGGCGCCACCTGCTTGCGTGACTGGTAGCGCCCGAACACGTAGACGCCGGCGTAGCAGGGGTTGGCGAGAAGGCCGAGCACGCGCGAGTGTGTGAGGCGGCCCCACACCAGCTTGCCGTCCCAGGCGCCGCCATAGGCGCGGCGAGGGAAGCGAAGGCCGAGCGCCTGGAAGCGCTGCACGACGGCGTAGGCGGTGCCCTCCTTCTCGAACAGCTCGAACACGGCCCGCACCGCGCCCTGCACCTCCTGGTCGGGATCGAGCACGATGCTGTCGCCATCCCAGACGTAGCCGACCGGCAGCGGGAACCGCAGCTCGCCCTTGCCCGCCTTGTTGAGCTTGCCGCCATGCAAGCGTGCCCGGATGATGTGCAGCTCGGCCTGGGCGAACGTGCCCTTCATGCCGAGCACGAGGCCGTCGTTGAACTGGCTCGGGCCGTAGCAGCCGTCCTCGTCGATCACCAGCGTGTTGGTGATGGCGCAC
>JBAPMW010000299.1:0-3717 GCA_049278815.1 Hyphomicrobiaceae bacterium | reverse complement strand
CGGGGGCCCGCAGGCGCATGGCGGCCTCCCCGGCACCGGCCCAGACGGTGCGCCCGCACCCGCCCCGCAGGCCGAGGGCCGCTGGATGTCGGGCGCGGCAGCGTCAACTGGCGCTCCGGCCCCGGTGGTGGCCGCGCTCGATGGCAAGCGCGTGCGCATCGGCGGCTACGTGGTATCGCTCGACTTCGATGCCACCAAGGTCAAGGAGTTCCTGCTCGTGCCCTTCGTCGGCGCCTGCATCCACGTGCCCCCGCCGCCAGCCAACCAGATCGTCTACGTCAAGAGCGAGGCCGGCTTCGAGGTGACCGGCATGTTCGACCCCGTCTGGGTCACCGGCACCCTCAAAACCGCCACCGCCCATACCGGCCTCGCCGAGGCGGGATACAGCCTGGTGGCGGAGAAGGTGGAGCACCGGGCGAAGGAGTAGAGCGGAGCCGCAAACGATCTTGCGTGCAAGTCTGTTTGCTGGCATTCTGTTCTGGCAATGTTCCAAGTTTCGCGGAGGCCCAGATGACCAATCTGATGGAGAAGGCCATCGCCAGCGTGCGCGGCTGGCCCGCGTCGCAGGACGAGGCAGCCGAGATCCTGCTCGCCTTGGACCGGCTGGGAGGGGACGCCTAGCGGGCAAGCGACGATGAGCTTGCCGCCATCGATGAGGCTCTCGGGCAAGTTGAGGCGGGCGAGTACGCCACTAATACGGACATTGAGGTGGCGTACGCTCGCTTCCGCAAGTGAAGGTGCGCTACAGCCCACGGGCCGGCCGCGACCTTGCGGAGATCGCTGCGTACTTGGTCGCGCGGAGCCCGAAAGGTGCGCTCTCGGTCGAGCGCCGCATCCGCAAGACGATTGACCTCATCGCGGCGTTTCCGGGAGCCGGGCGCCGTCTGGAGCGGCGGCCCGCTGTGCGCGTCGGTGGGTCGCTACCCCTACCTCCTCTTCGACACGTTGCGCGGCGACGAGATCGTCATCCTGCATGTGCGCCACAGCGCCCGCGCACCGATCGACCCGAGCCGGCTATGATGGGCGGGCGCCGGCACCGCGGGAACGGACGGCGCACAAAGCCACCCCGCAGGAATGCTCGCGCCGTGGCGGAGCATTCCCGTCGGAGGTGGAGCATGCAGTGCAGGCGGCGGGTCTACAGCGGCCGGCCGCCGCCGACCCTGCGCTCGCGGTCGCGTTGCCAGTAGACGAGCAGGATGCTGACGAGCGCCGTGAGCGCCATGGTGGTCAGGATGTCCGGCCGCCGGACGAAGGCGATCCAGGCATTGAAGCCCGCCTGCAGCGTCGTCCCGCGGCCGACGAGAAACCCGTTGCCCACGATCACCACGAAGAAAACGGCGGCCGTCACCGCGACGGCGAGAGCCACCAGCACCAGCCGCTTGAAGAAGCGCGGCATCGACAGCTTCCTTCCGGCCATGACCAGTTGCGTCGTATCAGCCATTGCTTGGTCTCCCAACGAATCGTAACGGAATCCTAACTGCAGCCGGCTGAGGTTCCAAGTAGAGAAGCGAATAGCGAGCAGCGAGTAGCGAATAGGGCCCACTACTCGCTATTCGCTACTCCCTATTCGCTACTAGCCCTCACGTCACCACGAACCGCTGCGACGGCTCCGGCACCTCGTGCACCAGCTCGGCCAGGTGCTCCAGCCCGCGCGGCACCGGGCCGCCGTAGGCCCAGTCCAGCAGCTCCACCGTGTGGGCGACGGGCACGTCCATGGCCGGGCCAAGCTGGGCGATGCAACCGATGTTGCCGGTGGCGACGATGTCGGGGCGCACGCTCCTGATGTTGCCCACCTTGCGGTCGCGCAAGCTCCGGGCGATCTCGGGCTGGAGAATGTTGTAAGTGCCCGCGGAGCCGCAGCACAGGTGCCCCTCCGGCACCTCCGCCAGCGAGAAGCCGGCGTTGCGGAGCAGCGTGCGCGGCTCCTCGGTGATGCCCTGGCCGTGCTGCATGGAGCAGGCGGAGTGATAGGCCACGCGCAGGGACGACCAGCGTTTCGGCGGTCCCATGTCGTAGGCGGCGAGGAACTCGGTCACGTCGCGGGTCATGCCGGCGATCCTGGCGGCGGCCTCGGCGTACCTGGGGTCGCCCTTCAGCATGTGGCCGTAGTCCTTCACGGTCGTGCCGCAGCCCGACGCGTTGATGACGATGGCATCGACCGGCGCGCCGCCCTTGCCGATCACCTTCATCCAGGCGTCGATGTTGCGCCGGGCCATCTCGCGCCCGGCCGCCTCCATCCCCATGTGGTGCACCAGCGCCCCGCAGCAGCCGGCATTGGGCGCCACCTCCACGTCGACGCCGCGCCGCGCCAGGAGGCGGATGGTGGCGTCGTTGATCTCGGGCCGCAGCACCTGCTGGGCGCAGCCGGCGAGCAGGATCACGCGCTTGCGTCTCTCGCCCTTGGTGGCGGCCGTGCCAGGGCCGGCGAAGGCGGGCCGCGGCGTGAGGCGCATGGGCGCCAGCTCCAGCATCGCCACCACCTCCTTAGGCGCGATCCTGCGGATCAGCCCCAGGAACGGGCGGGCGAGGCGGGCGCCGGCCAGTGCCAGACGGAAGCGGTCGGGATGCGGCAGCACGGCCGCCAGCAGGCGGCGGATGAGCCGCTCCTTGAGGCTGTGCCGGCCGGTCTCCTGGATATGCGCCCGCGCGTGGTCCACGAGGTGCATGTAGTCCACGCCGCTGGGACAGGTGGTGGTGCACGACAGGCACGACAGGCAGCGCCCGACGTGATGCTGCACCGCGGCCGAGGCCTTGCGCCCCCGCTCGAACATCTCCTTGATCAGGTAGATGCGCCCGCGCGGGCTGTCGCGCTCGTCGCCCAGCAGCACGTAGGTGGGGCAGGTGGCCGTGCACAGCCCGCAATGCACGCACTTGCGCAGGATGCGATCCACCTCCGCGATGCGCGGGTCGGAGAGCTGGATGGCCTTGAAGTTGGTCTGCATGGGGCGGGTTGTAGCGCATTTGCGCAGGGCCTGCGACCCCGGAGACGGCCGGCGCGATCATCGCTTGATGCCGGGCACATCCCTGGCTAAATCGCTGCCGTGACGCAGGAGCCAGGGGGCGCTGTGGAGGGAGTTGTTGCCGACATGAGGCCGATGGAGTGGATCGTGGCGTTCGCCGCGCTGGCGGCGTGCTTCGGCGTGCTGGTGGTGCTGTTCCAGCTGCGGGAGCTGACCCGGCAGATCAAGCTGCAAGCACCTGGCCAACTATACCACCCGCCACCAGAGCCTCCTCCAGGGCCTCCCCGACGACATCAATACTCCCGGCCTCGCGCTCGCCGAGCGGCCCGACTACGACCGCACCATGCAGCGCATGCGCGCCTACTTCGATTTGAGCTTCGAGAAGTGGTACCTCGCCCGCCAGCACGAGATCGACCCCGACATCTGGCGCGGCGGCATCACCGCCGCCCTGTCGATGCCCGCCTTCCAGCAGGCCTGGTCCATCGTCAAGGGCGACGCCAGGTTCGGGGCGGACTTCGAGGGGTTCGTGGATCAGTGCATGCACTATCCGGGGAGTAGGTTGATGGCGTAAGCGGCCGTTCGGCTCTCTTAGAAGAGAATTGGGGAGAGTTTCCCTGTCCGGTTGCTGTACGCACTCTTGCCCGGTAAATGTGAACTCGCTTCACCTGAGAACCTACCGAGCGATACTCCCCTATGCTTCCATCCGATACTAGCAAAATCCCTGCCGCCGCTAGAGAAGCGCTTGAGAACTTCAACT
>JBAPMW010000298.1:0-2048 GCA_049278815.1 Hyphomicrobiaceae bacterium | reverse complement strand
GTGGAGGGCATGTCGAGCCGCACGCTGCTCGGCGTGCTCGCGAGCCAGCACAAGGGCACGCCGGCGGCCGACTGCATCGCGGTCCGGCTCGCCGAGCTCGCGAGGATCGAGGCCGCGCAGGCCGCGGCGGTGGCCAAGAAGAAGGCGGCCGATGAGGCCAGCGCCAAGGCCGAAGCCGAGCGTATCTGCATCAACGTCGAGTCGGTCGCCAACGCCGCGGTGCTCAAGGCCATGGCCGGCAAGCACCGGGGCACGCCGGCCGAGGCGTGCATCGCCGCCCGCATCGATGCCCTGCAGAGGCAATAGGTCGCCTTTTGCGGCGCCCGCCGCCCCCGGCGTGGTCGAAGTGCGCTGATGACCGGGCCGGCATGGTCAACGTACGTGCCATCCAGATCGGGAAGGCCGAGGTCGTCTTCGCCGACGCTATCTCGACGGCGGGCGCCGTTGCGCAGGCATGTCGCGGAGCAGCTTGCGGCGGCGTCTGCGCAGCTCGGCTGCGGACGTGTCGGGCATGGCGTGTGTCGGAGCTCGCGCTACGGCCCACTGGCTCGCTCAACCGCCGTCACGCAGAAGGCGTGCCTCCGGCACGACGCGGCCTTTGTCGCAAGGCTCCGGCCCGTCCGATTGCCGGCACGAGCCGCTTGCCACTTGGTGCTACGCGCCGTCGGGGCGCATCGAATAAAACAGGCCAGCTAGCAACAGAACCTCCCAACCGGCTTACGCAGCGCCGCGACGAGGCGGGCCATGTCGGGGGGCAACGGCGAATCGAACGCGAGCCGCCTGCCGCTCACGGGGTGCACGAATGCCAGCTCCGCGGCATGCAGCGCCTGCCGGCCGAGCGCGGCGAGCGCCTCCCGGGCCTCCCTGTCGAGCTTGTGCGCGCTCGCCTTGTGCCCGGCACCGTAGGTCGGGTCGCCCAGCAGCGGATGGCCGATGTGGGCGAGGTGCACGCGCACCTGGTGGGTGCGGCCGGTCTCCAGCACGAGCCGCAGCAGGCTGGCGACGGGACCGGCCGCCACGCCAGACCCTTGGCCGAAGCGCTCCAGCGTCTCGTAGCGTGTCACCGCCCGCCGGCCGCCGGCGCTGTCCGCCCGCACCACGGCGATCCTGGTCCGGTTGGCGGTGCTGCGCGCCAGCGCCGCCTCGATGCTGCCGCGCGGCCGTTCCGGCGCCCCCCAGACGACGGCCCGATAGCCGCGCCGCAGCCGCCCGTCGGCGCCGTGCGCGGCGAATTGCGCGGCCAGGCCCTGATGCGCCCGGTCCGACTTGGCGACCACGAGGAGGCCGGTGGTGTCCTTGTCGAGCCGGTGCACGATGCCGGGCCGCCTCACCCCGCCGATGCCGGACAGGCTCTTGCCGCAGTGGGCGATCAGGGCGTTGACCAGCGTGCCGGAGGCGTGGCCGGGCCCCGGATGCACGGCCAGGCCCCTGGGCTTGTCGATGACGATAATGTCGCGGTCCTCGTAGAGAATCGCGAGCGCCATGGCCTGCGGCTCAGGCTCGGCCGGCTCGGGCGGCGGCACGGCGACGGCATAGGCCTCGCCCGCCTTCACCCGCAGCCCGGCGTCGAGCACCGCCCTCCCGTTGCGGCTCACGGCGCCGGCCGCGATCAGCGCCTGCAGCCGCGAGCGGGAGAGGCCAGGAAGGCGCCCGGCCAGGGCCTGCACCAGGGCGCGGTCGAGCCGCTCCCCGGCCTCGTCGGGGCCCGTCAGCACCTCGTGCACCTCGCCTTGGTGGAGGTCGCCGTCTTCCATGTTGCCGGCTTCTGTCATGGTCTCCAGTACGGGCTGCGGCGGCCGCAATAGAGCAAGCACCACCCTTGATCCCGGCTGCGCCCTCCCTTATAGACGGACAGCCGCTTGCCCGCCCCGTTCGTCTAGCGGTTCAGGACGCCAGCCTCTCACGTTGGAAACAGGGGTTCGATTCCCCTACGGGGCGCCATCGATTATAACGCATTGATATTGCTACATTTTTCTGTCCCAAACTGGTTTGGGGTTTTGGGACGCCACCTTGCCAGACATGCGACCCCCGCCGACGTGCGGATCACA
>JBAPMW010000297.1:0-6552 GCA_049278815.1 Hyphomicrobiaceae bacterium | reverse complement strand
GTGCTGTTTTGCCGCCATCCGATGCCGGAAAGCCATACGCGCCCTGTCACTGTGAATCGGCGTGGGGTCAACCGCGCCGATCGGCGTCCTAACCCGTTGAAACTCTTAGATCGGGAGGGGTCAAACTGGAGCGCCGATCCACAGCCAGGCTGCGGCAGGGCGACCGATCCATCGAGCTGCACCTCTACCCCAAGCGGTGACCGCGAGCCGCCAGCCCGCCGTTGCAACGATGCAACGATTCAGGGGCGGCAGAGCGGCAATCAAAGCAAGGTTCGTCCACAATTGTGCACGAACCCACCGTTCGCTGCATAGCAGCGAGCCCGTCTCCTCTGAGGGGCAGTTCTGCCGTTCGCCCAATTGAGTACACGCTCTAGGTGCAGGCAACCTCTAGCCTACCGCTTCTCGGTCGTCTCCCCTGCGGCCTCGGGCGGCGCGGTCTTCGGTGCGGGCGGCGTCTCCTCCTTGGGGGCGCCCGGCGCCTGCTGGAGGGCCGCAAGACGCCGCCTGGCCTCGCCCTGGCGGTCCTGCTGGAGCTTGCCCTGGGCCTGCAGCGACAGGGCCTTGGCGTAGTCCTCGATCGCGCTGCGGCGGTCGCCCTTGGCCTCGAAGACCTCGCCGCGATAGAGGTAGGCGCTCAGGTGGCCGGGATTGAGCTTGATCGCCTCGTTGAGGTCGGCCATGGCCGCGTCGCCATCCCCCTTCTTGTGCAGGGCGTAGCCTCTTCCAGCGCGCGGATTGACGAAATCGGACTTGAGCTTGATGGCCGCGTCGAAGTCGGCAATGGCCTTGTCGTACTCGCCCTTGAACGCGTAGCCGAAGCCTCGGTCGTTGAAGGCGACCGCAAGGGTGGCATCGATCTTCACGGCCTCGTCGTAGTCGGCGATGGCGCGGTCGTAGGCCTCCTTGCTCAGATAGGCGTTGCCGCGCGCGGTGAGCGCGTCGGCATCGCGCGGAGCGAGCCTGATGGCCTCGTCGTAGTCGGCAATCGCGCGGTCGAAGTCGCCCTTCCACGCAAAGGCATGGCCGCGGTCCTTGAAGGCGGCGGCGCTGTCCGGGTTGAGCCGCACGGCCTCGTTGAGCTCGGCGACGGCGCGGTCGTAGTCCCCTTTCCAGACAAACACCGCGCCCCGGCCTGCGTAGGCCAGCGCATCGTCCGGAGCGAGCTTGAGGGCCTCGTCGTAGTCGGCAATGGCCCGGTCGAGGTCCTGCTTCCACGCAAAGGCATGGCCGCGGTCCCTGAGAGCGGCGGCGCTGCGCGGGTTGAGCTTGAGCGCTTCGTCGAGATCCGCCATGGCCCGGTCGTAGTCGCCCTTGCCAAGGTATGCCGCCCCACGCTCACCCAAGGCGATGGCATCGCTCCGATTGAGCCTGATCGCCTCGTCGAGGTCGACGATGGCGCGGTCGTGCTGCCCCTTGGCCCTGTAGGCGGCGCCCCGGCGCGTGTAGGCCAGCGCATCGCCCGGACTGAGCCTGATCGCCTCGTCGTAGTCGGCGATGGCGCGGTCGAGGTCCTGCTGCATGGCGTAGGCGCTGCCGCGTTCCCTGAAGGCGAGAGCATCGCGCGGGTCGAGATTGAGTGCCGCATCGAGGTCGGCGATGGCCGGGCCGTACGCACCCTTGCCCAGGTAGGCCGCTCCGCGCTCAGCGCGGGCGAAGGCCTCCTTCGGATTGAGCCGGATGGCCTCGTCGAGGTCGGCGATGGCGCGGTCGTGCTCCCCCTTGGCCCTGTAGGCGGCGCCGCGCTCGGCGTAGGTGAAGGCGTCGCGGGAGTTGATCCCGATCGCCTCGTCGAGGTCGGCGATGGCGCGATCGTACTCGCCCTTGGCCCGGTAGACAGCGCCGCGCTCGCCGTAGCTGAAGGCATCCCGGGTGTCGATCTTGAGCGCCTCATCGATGTCGGCGAGGGCGCGGTCGTACTCGCGCTTCAGTCTGTAGACGAGAGCGCGCTCCGAGTAGGCGTACCGCGAGCGCGGGTTGATCTTGAGGGCCTCGCTGAGATCGGCAACGGCGATGTCGTAGTCGCGCTTCATCCTGTACGTGACGCCGCGGTCGGCATGGCTCTCCGCATCGCGCGGATTGAGCTTGATAGCCTCGGTGAGATCGGCGATGGACCGGTCGTACTCGCCCTTGCGCCGGAAGGCGACGCCCCGTCCCCAGTAGACGAGATAGTCGCGGGTATGGCGCCTGACGGCCTCATTGAGATCCACCAGTGCGCGATCGACCTCGTTCTTGAGCAGGTAGGCGACGCCTCGGTCGCCGTAGCTGAGAGCATCGTCCGGATTGAGTCCCAGCGCCTCGTAGAAGTCGGCGATGGCGCGATCGTAGTTGCTCATGATCCGGTGGACGATGCCGCGCTCCGCCCAGGCGTAGGCATAGCGCGGATCGGTCCTGATCACCTCATCGAGCTCGGTGAGGGCACGGCCGAGGTCGCCTTTGCGCCGGAACACGACGCCCCGCTCGGTGCGTGCGAAGCGATCGCGCGGATTGAGCTTGATGGCCTGGTCGAAATCGGCGATGGCGCGATCGTAGTCCTGCTTGCGGCTGTAGACGGCACCGCGCTCCGCAAAGCTGAAGCCGTCGTTCGGGTCGAGCGCGATGGCCGCGTCGAGGTCGGCGATGGCGGGATCGTAGTCGTGCTTGCCCCTGTAGGAGGCACCTCTCCCGGAGAGGGCAAAGGCGTAGCGCGGGCGCAGTCTCAGGGCCTCGTTGAAATCGGCGATGGCGCGGTCGAAGTCGCCCTTCTGATTGTAGATGGTGCCCCTGTTGGCATAGGGCACGGCGTTGCGCGGATTGAGCCGGATGGCCTCGTCGCAGGCGCGCAACGCCGTCTCCAGATCCGGGGCATTGGCGCAAAGCTGGGGATTTGCGTGGGCCGCCGGCGGGAGAGCGGACAATCCGATGGCGGCGCCCAAAGCCAAGCCGATCACAAAGCGGCCGATCACCAAGCGCATGTGTGCCTCATCAGCAACCGAAGCCAAAACGAATGGTCGCAAGATCGAATCCGGCCGGTCACCGCCACATTGGCACGATCCGCCGTCAACTGCCAAGCGCCCGGCCCGGGCGCGTCCTGGGCCCGGCTCGCCGCATGTCGCGGGGACGCCGCCTTCCGAAGAGGAGAGGAGACAGGACTCTGCGCCGCGCCTGGACTCAGCGCCGTGTGCCGCCGGAGCCGACCGCCTCGCTGGCGGCGTCCGTGAACGCGCGCACCAGCCGGGCAATCTCGGCCTTGCGCTCCGGCTCGAGCCCTTGCAGGGCCTCGTCCGCCACGAGGCCGGCGACCGTGTTGAACGGGTCCTTCAGCAGGTGCTGGAAGAGCTTGGATGTCTCCCCCATCTGGGCCAGGGGATCTGCTTGCCTGGCGCCCGTCCCGTGCGCGGTGCGCACCGCGGCAACCGCAGACGCCAAGCGCCAAGCCTGCGGCTCCACCTGACGTTCCGAGAGATTCTCAAGCGATCCGAGGCCCTCCACCCCGTCCTCGTCAAAGCCCGGCGGCGGCGGCGGCGGACGGCGGGGGAACCCCAAGAGCTGGTTGGGGGTGACTTGCAGAACCTCGCACATCTTGTGGATCAAGGTGAGGCTCGGCTCTACCTCTGCCCGCTCGTAGCGGGTGTAGCGATTCTCCTCGATGCCGAGGGTCTTGGCGAAATAGCGTGCGCGCGGGAACCCCCTCTGCTGCCTCATGTCCTTGAGGCGCTTTGCGAATTCCGACCGCACTTCCGGTGCGAGCGTCTTGGTCATCATGCTTTCACTTTCGCATATCCGGCACAAAATGTCATCATCCTACAATGCACAATCCATGCACTGACTAACAGATAATCTCTATATTTGTAAGCGTATCGACCGTCATGCGTGCCGGCCACATTGCCTGTCGCGAGGACGGAATACCGCCGGCGACAGCCACGAGGACGCGCGCGTTCAAACGCGGCCTGGGTGCCCCCCGGCGTGCCGCGGCAGGCGCGGGTTCCCGTGGGAGGATTGGCTGCCCATTTCCGAGCAAGCGGGCGTGTTCCCTTGTTTGAGCCAGGCGCCGGGGGTGGTAAGCAGCCGCCCCATGACCCACACGACCGACACCGGCCTCATTCGCAACTTCTCCATCATCGCCCACATCGATCACGGCAAGTCGACCTTGTCGGATCGGATGATCCAGCTCTGCGGCAACGTCTCCGACCGGGAGATGAAGGAGCAGATCCTCGACTCCATGGAGATCGAGCGCGAGCGCGGCATCACCATCAAGGCGCAGACCGTGCGGCTGGACTACCGCCACACCGACGGCAAGACCTACCAGCTCAACTTGATGGACACGCCGGGGCACGTGGACTTCGCCTACGAGGTGTCGCGCTCGCTCGCCGCCTGCGAGGGCGCCGTGCTGGTGGTGGATGCGAGCCAGGGCGTGGAGGCGCAGACGCTCGCCAACGTCTATCAGGCGATCGACAACAACCTCGAGATCCTGCCCGTCCTCAACAAGGTGGACCTGCCCTCGGCCGACCCGGACCGGGTGAAGCAGCAGATCGAGGACGTGATCGGCATCGACGCCAGCGATGCCATTCCTGTCTCGGCCAAGACCGGCCAGAACGTCGCCGCCGTGCTGGCCGGCATCGTCGAGCGCCTGCCGCCGCCCAGGGGCGAGCGCAGCAAGCCGCTCAAGGCGCTCCTCATCGACAGCTGGTACGACGCCTACCTGGGCGTGATCGTGCTGGTACGCGTCATCGACGGGGTGCTCAAGAAGGGCCAGAAGGTCAAGCTGATGTCCTCGGGCGCCAGCTACCAGATCGAGCGCGTCGGCATCTTCCGGCCGAAGCAGGAGATGCTGGCGGAGCTGGGCCCCGGCGAGGTCGGCTTCTTCACCGCCGCCATCAAGCAGGTGGCCGACACCCGCGTCGGCGATACGGTCACGGACGAGCGGCATCCGACGGCAAAAGCCCTGCCCGGATTCAAGCCCGCCCAGCCCGTGGTTTTCTGCGGCCTGTTCCCGGCGGACGCCGCCCAGTTCGAGGACCTGCGCGAGGCGGTGGGGCGTCTGCGCCTCAACGACGCCAGCTTCTCCTACGAGACGGAAAGCTCGGCCGCGCTCGGCTTCGGCTTCCGCTGCGGCTTCCTGGGGCTGCTGCACCTGGAGATCATTACCGAGCGGCTGGAGCGCGAGTTCAACCTCGACCTCATCACCACCGCGCCCAGCGTGATCTATCACATCTATCTCTCGAACGGCGACAAGCTGGAGCTGCACAACCCGGCCGACATGCCGGAGCCCGACCGCATCGACCGCATCGAGGAGCCGTGGATCGAGGCCACCATCCTGGTGCCGGACGAGCACCTGGGCGGGGTGCTCAAGCTGTGTCAGGACCGGCGCGGACGCCAGAAGAACCTGACCTATGTCGGCGCGCGCGCCATGCTGGTCTATGAATTGCCGCTCAACGAGGTGGTGTTCGACTTCTACGACCGCCTGAAATCCATCAGCCGCGGCTATGCCTCGTTCGACTATCACATCAAGGGCTACGAGCCCGGCGACCTCGTGAAGATGTCGATCCTGGTGAACGCCGAGCCGGTCGATGCATTGTCCATGATCGTGCACCGGGCGCGGGCGGAGAGCCGCGGCCGGGCCATGGTGGAGAAGCTCAAGGAGCTGATCCCGCAGCACATGTTCCAAATCCCGATCCAGGCGGCGCTGGGCGGACGCATCATCGCGCGGGAGACCATCCGGGCGCTCAGGAAGGACGTGCTCGCCAAGTGCTACGGCGGCGACATCACGAGAAAGCGCAAGCTGCTGGAGAAGCAGAAGAAGGGCAAGAAGAAGATGCGCCAGTTCGGCCAGGTGGACATTCCGCAGGAGGCGTTCATTGCGGCGCTGAAGATGGATGAGAATTGAGGGGGATTCCTGAGTTTATCTCGCACCTACACCGTGATCCTGGAGCCCGCTGAGGAAGGCGGCTTTGTCGTGCGCGTTCCTGCTCTTCCCGAGATCGTCACAGAGGGTGACACGGAGGAAGTGGCCCTGGTTATGGCGCAGGACGCCATTGAGCTGGTCCTCGAAAGCCGCCACGAGCGCGGTGAGTCGATACCTGACGACGTTGGTGATCCGGTCGTGAGAAAGCTGGCGGTTACCGTTGCCGTATGACACGGCTGCTGCGCTTACCCTTACCGAGCGCATGCGGCGCATCCGCAAGAAGGACTCCAAGCCCGAGCTGATCGTGCGCCGGCTGGTGCACGGCATGGGCTTCCGCTATCGGCTGCATGGAGCCAAGCTGCCCGGCACGCCCGACATCGTGCTCCCGCGCCACCGCAAGGCAATCCTCGTGCACGGCTGCTTCTGGCATCGGCACGATTGCCCTGACGGCACCAAGCTGCCGAGATCGAAGCCGGAATACTGGGGGCCCAAGCTTGAGCGCAATCGCCAGCGCGACGCGGCCAATCTTGAGAAGCTGCGGACGCTAGGCTGGGCCGTGCTGGTGGTTTGGGAATGTGAGGTGCGGGACGAGCAGGAGCTGGTCAGCCGGCTGACGCAGTTCCTCAGGTAGACTGCGCACCTCGCACAGCCGCTTCGAGCACATCTTGGAT